>SKMT01000375.1 GCA_007120915.1 Myxococcales bacterium
ACGATCTGATTGTGCCGAAGGCGGTGGGCGAGAAGCTCGACGAGCTGGTGTTCGAGGCAGGTGACCGGGCGTCGTTGATGGCCCGCGAGCAGACGCGGCGGCTCTTTCCCTACGGACGGGGTCTGGTGGCGCTGTTTCACGGCCCGCCAGGCACGGGCAAAACAATGGCCGCCCAGATCACGGCGCGGCGGCTGCAGTTGAACCTGTATCGCGTCGACCTGTCGACGATGGTCAGCAAGTACATCGGGGAGACGATGTCGCAGGTTCGCGAGTTGCTGGACCGGGCGTCACGGCTCGATGCGGTGCTGTTTTTCGACGAGGCGGACGCGCTGTTCGGGCAGCGAACGTAGGTGCGCGACGCGCGGGATCGCTACGCGAACACGGACACCAACTTTTTGCTCCAGGCGCTCGAATCGTACGACGGAGTGGCCCTTCTGGCGAGCAACCGTCGCCATCAACTCGACGACGCGTTCACCCGGCGATTCCGCCACATCGTCGAATTCAAACGCCCCGACGAACCGGAACGCCAGCAACTGTGGCAGCGGCTGATCGACCAGTTGTGGCCCGCCGATACAGACGCGACGGTTCGCCGGGCGATGGATGTGCTGGCAGCGGACGTCAAATTGACGGGCGCCCAGATCAAGTCGTCGATCCTGACGGCGATCTTCCGGGCTCGCCGCCGCAACGGTGAACTGAGCGCCACCGATCTGGTCGAAGGCGTCAGCCAGGAGATGAGCAAGTCGGGAAGTGGTCTCAGCGGGCGCAAACGCCAGGCGTTGCGGAAGGCGATCGGGCTGTGAATGAGATCTCACGGTTTCGGCTGAAGGTCCCGCAGATGGATCCCCGGCGCGCCCGGCGGCTGGCCCGCCGAATCGTCGAACTCGCCTCCGAAGGGCTGCCAGGCGGGGTCGACGACGCGCAGATCGAAGCGTTGGAGTTGCAGATCGATTGGTCCGACGGGCTGTCCGTCGAGCAGATGGCCCGAAGAGTCGCCCGGCGCATCATCGATGAATTGAGCTGACCAGGAAATGACGATGAGTCCCAGCTTTGCACTACGCCCGAAAGTTCGGAAAGGAGCGCTGGTGATCCTGCAGTCCGCAGGGGTGGTCGGCAGTGTGCCTCGTCGGCTGTCGTTTCAGTACAACCCGGAGGAGCTGTCGCGAAGCTTCGAGGTCACCGGCGAGTCGTCGGATGAAGACGAGGGCGACACATCGGCGATTCAGCCCGAACCACCGATCGAGAGCTTCTCGCTGACGCTTCTGTTCGACGCCACGGAGGCGATGGAGTCGCCGGACCAGAATCTGCCGGACGTGGACGTCGACGAACACGTGCCGGCATCGGGCACGGTGGCGGTGCATCTGGCGGCGCTTGAACAGCTTCTGTATCCGGCGGACTCCACGATGGTGGACTCCGACTTTCTGGAAGTGCCTCAGGCGCCGGACCTGCTGGGCGACGGGCTGGGTATCGACGTGCCCCTTCCCCGCTCGCGGGTACCGGTGGTGCTGTTCGTGTGGGGCCGCCACAGTGTGCTGCCGGTTCGCATGACCAGCTTTTCGGTCGACGAGAAGCAGTTCAGCCCCGAGTTGTATCCGATCCGCGCCGAAGTGTCCTGCGAGCTGGAAGTGCTGCGCCCGAAGGCGTTCGGGGACAATCCATCGGCTATCGAGAAGATCGCGATGGCCGCCTACAGCTACACCATGAGCCAGCGCGAGGCGCTGTCGCTGGGAGCGTTCGGCTCCGGGGTGCAGTCGGTGATCGAACGGATAACGGGCTAGGCGCAACGCTACTGGGAGAAGAGATGTTCGACGACGACAGCCGATATGCCGACGCCGAAGAGAAGACCGTCGAGGACAGCCGCGGCCGCCAGGTGCGGGTGGTCAGCGTGCCCGACGCCCCAGAGCAGTCACGGGCGGGCGTGCACCGGCGCCGTCAGGGCCAGCGGCTCGACCACCTGGCCCACCACTACCTGGGCGCGGCGACGGACTACTGGAAGATCTGCGAGATCAACGACGCGATGTATCCCGACCAGATCGCCGAAGCGACCAACGTCGACATTCCCGACGGGCAGGGGTAAGCGGTGGCAGTAGGATTCTCCATACAGACCGGGCCCGACGATCCGCCCTCCTCGCCCACCCGGGTGCGTGTGAGCCAGCGGCTGGGGGAGACGGCGACCTATCGGGTGCGTTACCCGGTGGAGGTAGTCGACGGCGACCTGGCGGTGCTACGCGCCGACGCGCTGCAGCCGGGAGAAGACCTGCATGTCATCTGTCGCGGCGACGACGAGGTCGTCAGCCTGATCAAAGGCCCCATCAACGGCCAGCACGTACACATGGAGCACGGAGCGACCAACGCCTGGGTCGACGTCTACGGAGAAGACACCACCGGGGAGATGAACCGCCGGGTGCGCCACGAAGCCCACGACGGGTCGGTGCAGTCGGTGCTGAACTCCATCCTCAATCGCTACTTCGAGGTGGTGCAGGTGGGCGACGTCAGCGTTGAGAACCCGGGGTTGGATCGGCCCCTGGTCCAGACCGGAACGGACCTTCGATTCGTGCGCCGCGTCAGCCGGCAAAACGGGATGTGGCTCCACGCCCGGTCGGGCCCGGAAGGGGTGAACACGGCGAGGGTGGAGCCGATGGGGCTCGACGGGTCCACCGGCGCGGAGCTGGTGATCAACTACGACGACAACAACCTGGAGGCTCTCGATCTGTACTGGGACGTCGACCGCCCCGCCGAAGTGGTGGGTCGGCAGGTGAGCCTGGAGGACAAACGGGTGTTCGACACCGGAACAAGCCCCGGGTCGTGGCCCTCGAAGGGTACGAACCTCGAACAACTCGCCGGCAACCGGCGCAGCTCGCTGGTGGCGGCGGTGGACCACCGGGGAGCGTTGAAAGCCCGAGCGGAGGCGATGCTCGAGCAGGCGGGCTGGTTCATCCGCGCCCGCTGCACCACCACGCTGCACCGGCTCGGCGAGGTGGTGCAGGTGCACGATCTGGTGCGGCTTCGCGGGATGGGCTCGCGCCACGACGGACGCTACTTCGTGACCGCCGTGGACCATCAGATCGACGCCGAACACCACCGCATGGAGATCGAGCTGAGCCGCAACCGCTGGGATACGGAGGCAGCGTGAACGACGACGTAATCCAACAGTTGGTCGATTTCGTCGAGCGGCGCCACTTCGGCAAATACCGGGGCGTCGTCGTCGACAACGACGATCCGGACCGGCGGGGCCGGCTGAAGCTGAAGGTCCCGGCGGTGCTGGGACAGTTGGAGCTGTGGGCGATGCCCTGCGTGCCCTTCGCCGGCGATGAGGTGGGGCTGTTTTCGCTGCCCAACAGCGGGGACGGCGTCTGGGTGGAGTTCGAAGCCGGAGACCCGTCGCATCCGATCTGGACGGGATGTTTCTGGGCCAAAGACGAACTTCCGGAGGTGTCCGGTCCCGACGAACGGGTCTGGAAGACCGGTGAGATTACGGTTCGGCTCATCGAAGGCGATCCCCCGGAGTTGTCGCTCGAACTCGACGGTGGAGCGGTGATCAGACTCGCCGGCGACGAGGTCGAAACCGACGCCGGGGGATCGGTGATTCGGGTGGAGGGCTCCCAGATCAGCATCGACGCCAACAGCGGCGGGAAGGTCGACGTCGGCAACTCCACGACGTCCATCAACGACGGCGCACTGGAGGTGACCTGATGGCTCACGATGCACTGACGACCGGTTCGATGCTCGTATGCCCCCACCAGGGTCAGGTCGAAGTGGTGCCCTCCCAGACCCGGGTGCGCGTCGACGGCCAGCCGGTGCTGACGGCGTCGGACGTCTTCACCATCACGGGCTGCCCCTTTCACATCGGCGTCGTCGCCAGCCCCTGCGTGACGATCCAGTGGGTCAAGCCGGACGCCCGCTGCCGCGCCGGGGGCGCGCCCACCCTCAGCAAGGGCAGCGTCGGCATCTGCATCAGCGCCAACGGCGCCACCCAGGGACGGGTGGTCATCCAGCAAAATCAGACCACAGCCACCACGGAGTAACCACCATGGACGACGACGCACAGGCGGTGCGATACCCGCTGGAATTCGGCCTGGTCTCGGGGACCTTCCGCACCGAAGAGGATCGGCGCCGCTATGTGCGCCAACTGATCCGCCAGGTGGTGATGACCGCCCCCGGAGAGCGGGTGATGCGCCCCGAGTTCGGCTGTGGGGTGCGCCAGATGCTGTTTATGCCCAACAGCCCGGTGGCTGCCAACCTGGCGCGGATCACCATCTACCAGGCGCTGCAAGAACATCTGGGGGGACACATCGACGTCGAGAAGGTCGAGATTCACGCCGATCGGGAACTGCTGGAAGTCGACGTGCACTACCGGGTGAAGTCGACGGGGAGCAACGAGGCGCTGCAGATGGAGATGACGCTGTGAACACGATTCAGCGCCGCCAGAAGTTGCTGGACTCCGATGAATTCACCGGCGTCGACTACGTGCTGGTCGAGCCCGGCGCCGATGATCTGCCGGTGATTACCGTCTATTTTCTGGGAGAGATTCCCGCCTCGCTCACCGATCTGACCAGCGCAGACGTGACCATCGAGAGCGTGCATCCCGACGCGTCGCCGTCGTCGATCCGCGCCACCTCACTGTCCTGGACCGGCGAAGAGACGCTGCAGTTGAAGGCCGCCGACGTCGGTGAGCACACCCCCTACCGGCTGAAGCTGGATCATCAGGCGGTGGACCGATGCTTTCGCTCCACGCAGTTTAGCTTCCAGGCGGTCTGCGACCGGGATATCGACTGTAGACAACCCGACGATGCCGACGACGACCGGCGGGACGTGGACTTTCCGGTCGACTACATGGCCCGGGACTTCGACAGTCTCCGCCGGGCGCTGCTGGAGTTCGCCTCCCAGCGCTATCCGAACTGGTCGGACGCCACGGAAGCGGATGTGGCGGTGGTGCTGATGGAGATGATGGCCGCCGTGGGCGACGAGCTGTCGTACTACCAGGATCGCATCGGCCGGGAAGCGTTTTTGGAGACCGCCACGCAGCGCCGGTCGCTGCACCGGCAGGCGCAACTGGTAGACTACCGGCCATCCCCGGGGCAGACGGCCGGCGGATGGGTCACCCTCACGGTTGCCGGTGATGAAACCGGCGGTGCCGTCCCCACCGTCACAGCGGGCACCCGGTTTCGCACCGCCGGTTCGCGGCCACGACACTTCGAGGTGGGAGAAGACTTCCATTCCATCGCCGGCGGCGACGACGCTCCGTTTGACTATCCACTGGTTGACGGCCCGGAGAAGCTGGAGCCCTATCTGTGGTGCGACGACGACGCCATTCTCCGGGAGGGAGCCGAAGAGTTGTGGGTCGAAGGAGACCTCGAGGAGATGCTCGGCGGTGCCGACACCGGCCAGTTGCGGCTGTTGATCAGCGAGCGGCCCCGCGACGCCTCGGAGACGACCCGAAACTGGCCGGTCGTCGTCGACGACGTTCAGGTGCGCACCGACGAGTTGACCGGCGTGACCACCACGCGCATCGGTTGGAATGACGATCGGGCGCTTCCCTTCGACATCGATCTAAAGCGCACCAGCGTACACACCAATCTGGTTCCCGTCGTCGCCGGGCGCACCCACACCGAGCGGTTCGTCATCGGAGCATCACCGCTGGAGGACGAGCTTCCGGAAGCAGTGGAACGGCTCGGCGCCGACGCCACGGTGGCCTACCGGTTCACCCTCCCCGGCAGCGACGCCGTGGATCTGGCCTGGGACCGGGTCTCCGAGCAGGAGGGCTATCGCCCCCACGTCGCACTGCGGTCGGTGTTCGTGCCCGATATCGAGAATCTCGACGACGCCGGGCTCGACGAGTTGTTCGACGACCAGGACGTGGTCACCGACGAGGGTCAGACGATTCAGCAGTGGGACTGGCGGGCTTCGTTCGCCGGCTTCGGCGCCAGCTCCACGGCGACGGACCGGCATTTTGTGCTGGAACCGGGAAGCTGGTTGCCCGTGAAGAGCCATCAGGCCGAAGGACAACGGGTCGAACACGTCGATTACGCCGGTGACGCAGGGATGACCATTCTGTTTGGCGACGGGCAGATGGGGCGGCTTCCCGCCCCGGGCACCGTCTTCGAGGTGACCTACCGGCTCGGCGGGGGCCGGCGATTCAACGTCGCCCCTTACCGGATCACCGAGGTGGTCGAATCGGAGAGCGAAACCGCGGCGGTGACCGGGGTGTCCAACCCCCTCGCCACCGAGGGCGGGGCCGACGAGGAGAGCAAAGACCAGATCAGAAGCGACGCCCCGCAGGCCTACCGGGCGATCACCTACCGGGCGGTGCGCCCGCCGGACTACGAAGAGGCGGCCGAACGGATGGAGTGGGTCGACGAGGCGGGGGCTGACTTCCGGTGGACCGGCAGTTGGACCACCGCCTTCGTGACCGCCGACCCCCGGGGCGAAGCGACGCTGGCGGGTTCTCGAAAAGAGAAGCTGCACCGGCATCTGGACCGATTTCGGCAGGTGGGCCGACCGGTGGCCGTCAGAGAGCCGGAGTATGTGGATCTCGATCTGCGCATCTCGCTCTGTGTAGAGCCGGGCGCCGAGCCAAGCGAGGTGCAGCGGCAGGTGCTCGATGCACTGCACCGGCCCGCCGAAGACGGCGGTCAGCCGGGGGTTTTGCATCCGGACCGTTTCACCTTCGGCGATCCCCTCGACCGCGGTGGGCTCGAGGCGTTTTTGCAGTCCGTCTCCGGGGTGATGGCCGTCGAAGATATCGAGCTGAGACGGCAAGGCTGGTTCGACTTTCAGCGGTTCGAGCAGTTGCGCTACGAGGTGGCGGACCACCAGATCGTTCGCATCGAAAATGATCCGGCCTACCCCAACCGCGGCACCGTCGAACTGATGACCCACGGAGGGCTGTAATGGAGGGACTCGACGAAGAGCAGGCGCGGCGGCGGCTCGACCAGCTTCGGCGCGACGTGCCGGCGGGTCGTGACCGGCTGGAGTTGGCGATGGGGACCTTCGCCAGGTTCCGATCTCTTCTTCTCGCCGAGGCGTCGCGCCCGGAGTTTTTCCCGGGGTGGTATCCCGTCGAGCAGGACCCGGGAATGATGCTCATCGAGATGTGGGCCTACGTCTGCGACATCATCTCGATGTACGAAGAGCAGATCGGCGGGGAGTGCTACGTGGCCACCGCCGACGAGCGCCGGTCGCTTCGCCGTCTCATCGAGCTTCTGGGCTATGTGCCGGGCCCGGCGGTCGCCTCCCGACTGACGCTGGCGGTGGGCGTGGAGGGGCATCGGCCAGTGACCATCCCCGGGGGCACGGCGGTGGAATCCGAAGAGCTGGACGACGGCGAAGAGCAGATCTTCGAGGTCGACGACGACACCACCGTCCACCCGGCGCTGAACGAATTCGACGTCGCCTCCGCAACCGCCGCGTCGATAGACGCAGCCTACGGCGCCGGCGACGAGGCGGACACGACGGAGACGAAGAAGCTGCATCTGGACGACGGTGCAACCAGTCTTCGGCGTGACGACGAACTCTTCGTGTTGCTCTTCGACGCCGGCACCCTGGTGCATCGGCGCATCGAAGCCCACGACGAGATTCGCGACGTCGACGGCACCCGGCTCATCGAGGTGACCTTCGACGACACCATCGATGTCACCGAAGAGTCCCCGGAGCAGATCCGACTCTTCAAATCGACCCGCTCCATCGTCGGCAACATGGAATCGAACTTTACCGGTTTGAGTGATGCCCGTGTATCTTTTGACGCCGTTTATCCTGAAATTCGTCGGGGTGACCAGGTCATCGTCGAACAGGACGGTGTGTTGAAACGAGCCGCCGTCAAAGAAGTGCACACGGAGGATTATAAAAAGACCACAACACTGCAGGAACAGGCTGACGACGACAATGGCGAAAACGGCGACGACGAAGATAAGGAAGAGACCACCTTTCACGCCTGGATAGAATACACGGCGATCACGCTGGACGAACCGTCACTTTCGTCGACGGGGGCGCTGAACGAAGGCGATTCGGTGGTGGTGCATGTGCGCGGGGTTGACGGCGGAAGAGTTCAACTGCCGTCGTCGACCCACACCGACGGCGCCGAAGAGTTCGCCGCCACGGCGGTGGGCGATGTCGATAATCTGGCCGAACAACTTCAGGCCGAATCGGAGCGCGACGTCGCCTACGAAGACGCCCGTGGAGAACATGCGCTGGTGAACACGACGATCGAATTCGACGACGACGGCCAACTGGTGCTCACCCCGAACGATGAGATGCCGTCGATGAAGCTGCCTCTTGTCGCCCGGGCGAACCTGGTGGACGCGACCCGGGGGGAGACGGTGCACAACGAAGTGCTCGGAAGCGGTGACGGCTCCCGGGCGAATCAGAGGTTCGAACTGGCTGAGAAGCCGCTGACCTACCTGCAGCGTCCCTCCACACGCACCGGGCATGGCCAGACGTCGACGCTTCGCATCGACGTCGACGGGGTGCGCTGGCGTGAAGTGCCCAACTTTTTTGGGGCCGCCCCGGACGACCGGGTCTACATCGTGCGCGAAGACGAAGATGGGACATCCACCGTGCAGTTCGGCGACGGCCGGCGCGGGGCCCGACTTCCCACGGGGCGCGACAACGTGGTCGCCCACTACCGATACGGCGCCGGTGAACCGGGGCCCGAGCCGGGCCAGATCGACGACTGGGTCGACGCGTCCGAGCAGGTGTCGGATCTGAGTAATCCCACCGCCGCTACCGGAGGTGGCGACGCCGAATCGAGAGAGAACATCCGCACCAATGCTCCCCGCACGGCGCTGATGCTGGGCCGAATCGTGTCGCTCGACGATCTGGAGGCCGCCACTCGAAGCGCCTCGGGAGTTCGAGCCGCCCTGGCGCGCTGGCGGTTCCACTCCAGACGCCGGCGCCCGGTGGCCACGGTATGGCACATCGGCGGCGGCGACGAGCTGGGCGAGCATCTCAAGAGCCTCGCCGACCCGACCATGTCGCTGGAGGTCATCGCCTCGAAGCCCCGAAAAGCAGGCATCGAGCTGTCGGTGCTCGTCGACCCCGACTACGACCCGGAGCCGGTACGCGAAGAACTCCGAGAGGAGTTGGTCGGCGACAGTGGATTGCTCCGCTGCGAGACCATCGGGATCGACGGGGTGCTGTTTTCCAGTCAGCTCTTCGAGGTGGTCTTCGCCCCCGAGGGGGTCTCATCGGTTCAGCGAATTCGCATCGAGCGGGAAGATGAAGAGACCGTCGAATTTACCGGCCAGGACCAACCGGAGCGGAGGCTGGTGGCCGGAGAGGGACGACACTTTGAGTTCGAGCTGACGTCGCTGACCGTCAAACGGGAGGAGTCATGAGTGAGCGGCCGATGATGCCCCGGGACGGACTGGAAGGGTACTACCACCGGAAGCTGTGGGAGATGCTGCCCGGGATCTACAAACAGCGCGACGGCGACGATGCAACGCTGGACCGGATGCTGCGTCTGATTGCGGGGCAGGCCGCCCAGCTTCGCCGCAGCCAGGACCGGATGTGGGAAAACCAGTCGGTATCCACCGCCGACAGTTGGGCGTTGCCCTATCTGGCCGATCTTGTGGCCACCCGGATGATCTCGGAGTTCAACCCCCGGGGCCGGCGCGCCGACGTGGCGAAGACGATCTACTACCGACGCCGCGCCGGCACTTCGACGGTGATCGAGGAGTTGATCCGCGACATCGCCGGCTGGCAGGGGCGAGTCGTCGAGAAGATGCGGCGGCTGGTGCGGATGCCTCACCGGCTCGACGGGCCGCTGGTTGATCCACCGACCACTCATCTGACGAAGACTCCACCGGGCGGGATCGCCGATCTGCGCGCCGTTGAGAGTATGGGGCGCACCGGCGGGCCTTTCGAGGAGTTTCACCGCCTGCCCGACGTTCGCTCCCACAGCGGACACAACGGCCGGTTCAACCTGCCAAATGTCGGCTGTCATCTGTACCGGCTGGAGGTGTTTGAAGTCGACGGGGTCACCCCTTCGGTGCTCGACGACGACGGCGACAGCCGGCTGTATACGTTCGACCCGTCAGGCCGTTCGATTCCGCTGTATTCCTCGGGCAAGCTGGACGAAGACGCCGACGGTGCGCCCCATTCGATGCCCGATGCGCTCAGTTGCGAACAGCTCAACCAGGTCGTCTACCGGGTCGACGACGAGGTGATCCGGCGGTTGTGGGACCATCTTGCCGACGAGACCATCGACGAACCGGCGCAGTTGTACGAAACACTCGCCAAGTTCGCCCGAAAGGGGTTGGTGTTCGACGACCGGCAGCGCTTCTTTCGGTTGTTGCTCGCATACACCGACGGGTTGTCGGAAGGAGATTCGGACTCCGAACGGGTGTTGGATGCGCTGGACGACATTGCGATGGATCCGGGGTGTGGACGGGCGTTTTTCGAGTCCGGACGCTGCCTGCAGATGCTGGGGGACGAGGGGAAGCTGTCGCTTCGCGACGCCGGCCCCGCCTCGCTGGAAGATCCCGATCTGGTGGAGCTGAACGCGTCGACAGAAGCGCTCGTCGACCCCGAATTGGGCCGGGTCACCGTTGGTGAAGACACCCCGCTGGAGGCGGTCACCTACTGCTATGCAACCCCCGGGCGGGTGGGCGCCGGGCCCTGGTACCGGCCGGCGGCCCAGATGCGCTCGCCCGATTCGGTGGTCGTGGGCGGTGGCCCCGTCGACGAGTCCAAATTCGGCGCCGAAGGAGTCGTGCAGTTCGACGACAACCGCAGCTACCAGTTGGTCTCGGAGATCTCCGTGGACGGCGAGCTGGTGATACAGGCGGCCGACGGGCGCCGCCCCTACGTCGAGATTGAGGAGAGCTTCCGGGTCATCGGCAGCGACGCCGCCGACTGCCGGCTGGTGGTCGACGGGCTGTGGTTCGGCGCCGCAGACGACGAGCCGGCGCGCATCGTGGTGGACGGCGAATATGAGCAGGTGGTTGTACGCAACTGCACCCTCGACCCCGGCGCCGACGCCTCGGCCGATGACACCCTGGACGACGATATCGCCGCAGTGGCTCTGGAGGTCGTCGGCGACGTCGGTGAACTGGTGGTGGAATCCTCGATTGTCGAAGGCCTCCATATCGATGCCGAAGCCACGGTGGGCGCTGTGCGCATCGAAGACGCGGCGCTGGTGGCGGCCAATGGCGAACCGGCACTGGCTGTGGAGTCCTCATCGGATGTTGAACTGGAGGGTGTGACCGTGCTCGGCGAGGTGCAACTGCCCCGCATTGACGCCTCCAGTTGCATCTTCACCGGCGACATGGAGATCGGAAACTACCAGCAGGGATGTGTGCGCTACAGCGCCGCGCCCGAAGATGCCGATCTGCCCCGGCCCTACCGGGTGTTCCGGCTGTCTGAACGGCATTTTCCGCTGTTTGTCTCCTCCCGGTTCGGCGACCCCTACTTTCTTCGGCTCCGCGACCACGCGCCGGCTCCCCTTCGAAGCGAAGCGGAACATCAGATGGAAATGGGCGTGTATCACTCGGCATTTCAGCCGGCGCGCCGTGACGACTTGCAGACCAAAATCGACGAATACCTGCCCTTCGGGCAACACCCCTTATTTATCGACCAGACGTAGGAGAAGTTATGGCAAGCGGCGACTTTTCACGCACCACCTTCGACCCATCCCGGCGCTATACCGGGGTGCGGCTGCAACAGGGGCGGGTGTTCACCGACTCCGACTACAATGACGACGCCCAGATTCGGGCCCGGGACCGGTATCGAAGAAACCTGACGCTTATCGGCCCCTACGGCTCCAGCGACGACGGGTTTCGGGTCGAAAACGTGGAGGTGGAAGACGGTGAGTTGCGCTTTGAACTCTCCCCCGGGTCCTACTACGTGGGCGGGCGACGGGTCGAGATCTTCGAGGAACCGCTGCGGTTCGACGACCAGCCCGACTGGCTGCTGCAGAGCACCGAGGACCGGAGTGTGTCCGATGACAAGGTACTGGTGTACCTGGAGGTCTTCGAGCAGGTGGTCTCCCCGGTGGAGGACGCCGAACTGCTGGAGGCGGCTCTGGGCGGGCCGGACACGGCGGTGCGAACGCGGATGACCTACCGGGTGCGCCAGGTGCCCATGGACGATGCACAGGATTGCACCAGCGCCTGGAAGCAGTGGCAACACGCCGCCGCCGAGGGACAACTGTCGAGCGTCGAGCGCGGCGAATACAACGAGTCGACCGCCGAGCTGGAGTCCACCGCCCGGCTGACCGTCGATTTCGACGAAGAGACCGAACCCGACGAGGACTGGTGTACACCGGGGCAGCGCGGCGGATTTCTGGGGGCCGAAAACCAGACGATTCGCGTTCAGATCGTCGACGACAGCCATTTTACCTGGGGATTCGACAACGGAGGGCCGCTGTACCGGGCGAAGAAGAGCCGGTCGGGAACCATCGAGTTGATCACCCCTCCCCGCGACCAGGCGCACTGGCCGCTGACCGACGAAACCGTGGAGCTTCTCGCCCCCGCCGCCAGACTGTCCAACGGTGAGTCGATCGCCGAGACCAGCGGCTCCTTTACCACCGTCGATGAGCTGTTCGACGCCGACGAACAGACCTTCGGTGTCAACGATGATGATCTGGAGGCGTTTCTCGGCGACCGGGATCTCGACGATGACGACGAGTTTTTCGTGCGGATCTGGAAACGCGACGGCGTCGACGGCCAGCGGGGACTGCTGGAGCTGCAACAGGGTCAGCCGGTGTCGCTGGGCGCCACGGGCATGACGGTGCAGTTCGACGGGGTCGCTTCGACTGCTCGCCCCGGCGACTACTGGATGTTCTCGGTG
>SKMT01000534.1 GCA_007120915.1 Myxococcales bacterium
ATGGGGGCTCTTCTTGTCGCCTCCCATCCCGTGACGCGCCTCCCGCCACATCCCGTACAGATGCGAGATCGCCGCCAGCGCAAACACCGCCAGACCGACCAAGATCCAGGTGTCGTCGATGGGCAACCCCTCCAACAGATCTCTTATCTGGGAACCTACTCCCAACCTACACCTCTCAATTCGTCCAGTTCACGTCGTGCCGCCTCAGCATATAAATCAGACCTGAGACGCTCGACTCAGCGATGCTCTCGCAGTATGCCAATACATTCAAATCCGTCGGTGATGTCTCTCCGAACACATGCAGGCACAGGATGTACACATGGCGTCGATGGTCGATGGCAGTTGCCACAATGGCTGCCCTACTCTGCTCAACAGTTTCGGGTTTCGCCGAGGAACCGAGTTCACAGCCTACCGAAGTTTCCTCCACGGATTCCGCGACGCATACCGTCGAGCTCGGCGCCAATATTCGCACCGACCTCGGCGTGCGTGCTCTTCGGGTTGATGCCGCATATGCAACCCCGTCGTTTCGACTTCTCGGTGTGGTCGACCCGATGTTCTGGACCGACGGGCGTACCGTCACCGACGTCATCGGCTTCTGGCGCCCTTCCCGCCTCGAGCCCTTCGGCGGCTGGCGGCTGCACACCGTGCCGCTGCTCGATGGCTCACAACTGCAACATCACCTGGTCGTCGGCACCGCCATCGGCTTCCCCGAGTTCTTCGACGGGCGTCTCGGCGGGCAATGGGGCATCGAGATGGCGACGATGATCGTCAAGCACGGCGGCGGCGTTGCCGGCGACTGGTTTCGCACCGATTCGCCACGGCATTACCTGGACCGTGTAACATTCGGGATGTTCGCTCGATTCCACTACAACCTGGAGCTGTGATGACGTCCTTCAGACCAGTGAAATGGTGGGAGATCCCGGCACTTCTCATGCTGTTCGGGTTTGGTGTCGCAGCATGCGGCGACGACACCTACCAGCCCCGGGTGATCTGCCACAACGCCAACTGCCAGGAACCGGCCGACCCCGAGAACGACAGCCTGATGGACAGCTTTGAACGCTCCATGGATCTGGAGGTCGGCGACCCAGAAGCCCCGCCGTTCGACGGGGTCGAAATCGACACCTTCTGGTGGGCCGAATCCGATCGCTGTCTGATGGCCCACGATCTGGACCGCCCCGACGACACCGTCGATGCCCACGAGGTGATCGACCACCTCAACGAGCGGCTTGAACAACGCATCGACGACGAGCTGCCGATAACGCGATACCACGACGAATTCACGGTACTCATCGAACTGAAAGACGACGTCTCCGAACATGGAGACTCCCACAGCGCCGGGGAGCGCAGACTCCATGCCGAATGCGTCGTCGAGATGGCCCAGTCTGCCATCGACGCCGCCGACGCCAACGGATACTCCGTCGAGATCATCTACATGTCCTTCGCCCCCGGGCTGCTCGTCGAAGTCGCCGAGGTTATGGATGACCAGCTCGACGCCGGAGACCACCCCGTGCGTCTGTCGGCACTGCAGGGGATTCGCCGGCCCGTCAGCGACCGCACCCTCCCACTCGACGAATATCCCGACGACATCGGCATCGACCTGGTCTCCACCCACCCCCAGTGGCTCGCCCCCGGCGACCTGGACGCCTATGCCTCCCGCGGCTGGGATCTGGGCTTCTGGTCGTTCAACCTCACACCGGACATCCTCGATGCGATCCGCCGGTATGAACCCGATTATGTGACCACCAGCCAGGCCCCGTCGCTGGCGGGCTGGCTCGACACTCGGAACTGACCATGGAAGTGCTCGGATTACTTGTCGCGCTTTCTGTAGCTGCAGCGATGTTCGCGCTGTCGCGTCGAGCACACCGCCGTCAGGTCAAGCGCCTGGAGACGACACCACAGCCGTCGGACGACGACCCGCCAGACAGCCTCGATACCTGGAATCAGATGGCAGCGACCCTTGAGCTGGTGCCATTCAAAGACACCGATGGTGTGCGCCGGGCACCAGGTTACAGCGGAGTGCTGGAGGCGTTGCCGACCCAACTTCGCCTCGCCGACCAATCGCAGAAGGGTCACTACCGCATCCACATCGACTTCGAGTTGCCCTTTCCCTGGAATGCTCTGGAAGTGACGGATGCCGATGTGGTGCCCTTCGGTGGGTTGCGCGATGAAGTCTCGTTGTCCGCAGACAAGTCCCTCACCGATGTGCAACTGTGCGAGGAGAGTCGATCGCGATTCAGACAGCTCGCTGAAAATCACTGGGTCTCAGAACTGACCGTACACCAGCAGAAACTACGAGTGACCACGAACTGGTGGGATCCACACCAAAACTCCCTGCCTGAAATGCTTCGAACATTGGCCCGTCGGGGCGTAAAACATGCACTTCAACCCGGTGTGCAGGCCACGGTAAACACACGGGCTGTCGATATGGAGATCGAACTCTTCATTCGCGTGACCGACTCAGAGGCCGATGTCGTCTCGTATGTGGAAATCCATTTCCCCCTGTCTGCGCAGTGGGCACAACAGATTGCGATCCGACCTAGCGACGATTTCGAACCCACAGCGTCCGCCCGCCAAGCCGAAGAGATTTTCGAGAAACGGTTTACTCTCGAGAGCCCGGATCACCACAACGGCAGTGTGAATGACCGGGCTCAACAGCTTTTGTCGTCACTCGCCGACAATTTCCATTCAGTACGGCTGGAGTACGGCAAGCTCGTCGTCGGCGAACCACTCGATGCCTACGATGCCCAAGTTGCCGAACAATTCGAACGCATCGACGAGATAATCGAACGCGCCGGAGGAATAGCGCTGGAGTTGGACCAGTGCTCCATCGCCGAGAAATAACCACCAAAAAACCACCAAAAATCACCGACCACCAAAAAACCACCACCAAAAACCACCGACAGTGCCCGATCGTCCCGAGTTCTGGGGGGCTGCCGGCACCAGGCCCCCGCTTCAGGTGGTCCAAATGTGGGGGGTGGCGATCGCCCTCCTCAAAATCACCGACAGTCACTGATCGGCCTGTTTTTTGGGGGGCTGGCGGGGTTTTGGGCACCTGCTGTGGTGCGAAAATCGATGTAACTTCGATCCGGTGCGGCTACACCGGTGTCAGGAGGGGGGTTACACGGTGATTTTTGAGTGGATTTGAGCGGTGAAATTTCGTGTCAGGAGGCTCATCGACAGTTTGACAGGTCGATCAGGCCAGGAGGGATGAAATCTGATCGGGTTTGGCGGGGAACATGCCCGATCTGGGCGGTCGAGAGGGGTAGCAGGTGCAGAGAGGTGCGTTCGCGGTGTGCCGGCAATTTTGGTGGTTATTGCCGGGTGCCCACCACGTGCGAGTGAGTACATCGACGTCAGTTTGGAGACTGCGGAACAGGGGCGGTCAGCCCGCGGTGGCGAACAGCCCCGGTTCATCTTCCGGGGGGTCGTCGCACTTAATCGGCGCACACCGCTTCAGTTGCACCGTCCCGCAGGGAAAGGTCATCCCCTTCTTGCCGTTGACCCACCGCTGGCGGCGGGTCTCATAGCGGTC
>SKMT01000362.1 GCA_007120915.1 Myxococcales bacterium
CGGCCCCCGAACTCCCTCCGGCCAGCGGCCTACGGTCGGTCGGGGCTACGCTCCGGCGGACGAACCTCCACGGGTCCACTACCGACCACCGACCAACCTCCACCGGTCATCCCACCGTCGGCCCCCGAACTCCCTCCGGCCAGCGGCCTACGGTCGGTCGGGGCTACGCTCCGGCGGACGAACCTCCACGGGTCAGCCACCTACCACCCACCACCGACCACCTACCACCCACCACCGACCACCTGTCACTGATCAGCAACCGCCCGGGAGATGTTGCGCATCAGGTGGGGGCCCTCGAAGATCATGCCGCTGATCAGTTGGATCAGATCGGCGCCGGCGTCGAGTTTTTCGATGGCGTCTTCGGGGCTTAGCACCCCGCCGCAGCCCATGATGGTGAAGTCGTCCCCGCAGTATTCGCGGGTCTTTGCGATCAATTCGGTGGAGCGTTTTCGGCAGGGTTTGCCGCTTAATCCACCGCGGTATTCTTCGGGGGCTTCGCTGCGCACATCGATCTTGTCGTAGTCTTTCTGCAGGTTGCCGATGACCGCGCCGTCGAAGTCGAACTGCGTCAGCAGATCGAGCAGCTCGCGAAACTGGGACCACTCGATGCTGATTGGCATCTTAGCGTAACGCGGCACTTTGCAGTCGACTTCGCTCAGCCTGGTCAGAAGTGTTTCGAGCCGGTCGGGGTCGGTGAAGCTCTCGCCGCCGTAGACGTTGGGACAGGAGATGTTGATGGTGTAGTAGTCGCCGATGTTGGCGTCGTTCAGCTTCTTGAAGCTGGTGTGGTAGTCGCTGACGGCGCCCTCCAGGGTGGCCGATGATTCGGCGTTGGTCATGGCGATGCTCACGCCGAGTACCAGCCCTTCTTGAACGCCGCGGGTCTGGATGCGTTCGATGATCCGATCGACCCCTTCGTTGCGAAGTCCTTTGTAGACGACCAGGCTTTTGGACTCGATGGCTCGCTTCAGCCGCGGTGGGTCGTTGCCCTCGCAGGGATAGGCGGTCACGGAGCCGACTTCCACGCCGCCGAAGCCGACGCTGCCCAGAATCTGGGTCAGCCGGGCGTTGTAGTCGAAGCCCGCCGCCAGCACGATCGGTGTCTCGTAGGTGATCCCGTCGACGGTGCGCGACGCATCGTCGCCTCGATATCCGTAGACCGCCGCGATCAGTTGGCGGCCCGTTTTGTTGCGGCCGAATGCTTCGCCCAGCGACACGAACAGATCGTGTACTTCTTCTGGATCGAAGCGAAACAGCAACGGTTTCAGGGCTTTTTTGTAGGCCTGTTCAATCAGTTTCATTGATGTGTCTTGGGTCCTGGGTCGTGGGTCGTGGGTCTCGGGTCGTGAGGTCGTGTACCTCTGTGGCTCACACGAAGCTCCCCACAAATCTTAGTTAGCCGTAGTTCAGGCGTCTCCAATAGAAGGCGGTTGTGCGACCTCGAAGGTCATGAGTCTTGGCCTGGCGAGCGCCGGCTGGAGCCATGAGAGTAAGAGCGGGGGCGATCAGTCAAGTGGCAGCAAGGGAATCGGAGGAACGCTGCGGATGCCATCGCCCCGTTGAGTGTTTACATTCGAGCGTCGGCGCTTCATTGACTCGCAGACCATACTCCGGGGGGGATGATGACCAAAAGTGCGAACCGGGATCCGCTGGATCATATCGAACAGCGCCGCCAGAACGGCGCTGCAGGGCTAAACGGCTTGAAGCTGTTGGAGGGATGGACGCGGCGGCTGGTGTGGAATTACCGCCGTATTGCACCGCTGGAGCGCATCGCGCTGCCGCTGACGCTGGATCTGGACTCGGCAATTGCCACCGTGGGAGCGGCCAAACAGGTCGCTGTGGGCCGGCTTCGGTTCGAGTCGATCCACCGAGATGAGCAGATGGACGCGCCGGCAGCGGCGATCTTCGAGGTTCCCGATCGCTACGTGCGTCGAGGCCCGCGCCGCTACATCCCCGACGAGCTGGGTGTGGAGGGGTTTCTGCGGTGTCTCAACGAGGCGAAGGCGCGCTATGCGGTGCTTCGCTGGTTCGACGAACTGCCAGATCTGCCCCCGGGCGAAGACATCGATCTGTTGGTGGGCGACGACGACATCGAGCTGGTGGAGGCGCTGACAGACCACGGGCTCGATGGTCAGCCGTTGGATCTGTACAGCGCCTCCGGGATTCCGGGCACGGACTACAAGGGGATGGCCTACTATCCGCCACTGCTTGCGCGCCGGATTCTGGATGATGCGGTGATGTGGCGAGGGTTGTGCCGGGTGCCGAAGCCACGCCATCACTTCCTGAGCCTGGCCCACCATGTGGTGTTTCACAAAGGGGAGGATGCCGATCTGAGCTGCCGAGATCCCGACGACGAGCGTGGAACGAGCCACGACTATCACTGGACGCTGTCGACGCTGGCCGATGAGCTCGACATACCGCTGGGAGAGGTGACGCTGGAGAATTTGTATGACCTGCTTCAGCGAGAAGACTGGCTGGCGCCGAAGGACCAGCAGGAGCGGCTGGCGCTTCGCAACCGATGGCTGCAGCGCAAGATCGAGCATGTGGGCGATCCGGCGATCCACCGGGGATTGGGCGCGTTTGTGGTGCGGCGCCGGGCTGTCGAACATGGGTTTTTGCCCCAGATCGTCGACCATCTCGAACGGGTCGGATTTTCGGTGCTGTGCTGTGAGAGGCTCGACGAAGCGGCGGTGACGCGGCTGAGCCGGTCGGCGCGGGGGGGCAACTGGGGGCGGGGGCCCTGGCCGGTGAGTGGGGGTGAGCCGGCGGCGATGATCGTCACCTGCGACGTCGACCCCATCGAACCGTCCGCCTGGCAGCGCAAGTTCTATCCGTTGCTTACCAACGCCCGGCTGCTCGAGAAGTCGCAGATCCGAAGCCGGCTCAACGACGAATTGGCCCCTGGACGTCGGTTCAACATGATCCATTCTGCCGACCACGGCAGCCGGGCGCTGGAGTACATCGACACCTGGGACCCCGGGCGTGTCGACGACATCGTGCAGACTGTGCGGCGCCACTACCTGGGCATGCGCACCAAACTACCGGTGATTAAGCAGGGTTCGACGGACCATCTGATGCGTCGAGAGGTCGTCGAATATCAGGGCAAAAAGGCGATGAAGATGACCTTTCGCCCCGGCAAGGAGGACTACCTTCGTCGGCACCTGAAGGCGGTACGCCAATTCGGCTGGCGCCGCCGGGAGTTTCTGCCCGTTCTAAAGCGGGGGACCAATTACCTGATCGTTCCGTATGTGAACGACGTGTTGCACGAAAGGATCGACAGGGGGCGGTTGGTGGATCCCGAGATTGCCCGCGAAGCGATGGAGCTTTTGCGGTTTCTGTACCAACAGGGCGTTGCGCTGATCGACGCCGGGCCCACCAGCTTCGTGTACGACGAACAGCGGGGGTTAAAGCTGATGAACGCCGCATGTCTGTACGAATACCGGCACCGGCCTGACTGCTTCGAACAAAGCTTCGATATCGCCGGGATCCCCGAAGGGTTCGACGGGCCGCGCCCGCCGGGGCTCGAGCCG
>SKMT01000685.1 GCA_007120915.1 Myxococcales bacterium
CGATATCTTCTACCTGACCATCGATGAGGTGTGGGCCTTCGTCAAAGGCACGGCGGTGACCACCGATCTAAAGGGCCTTGTCGCGCTTCGCCGACGTGAATTCGACGGCTATCGGGCTCAGCCCGAGGACTCGCCAGACGATCGATTCGACACCTGGGGGATGGTGTACCACGCCAATAAGTATCGACGCCGCAGAAAGGAGGAGGTGGAGCTCGAGGAGGGGATGCTCAAGGGCATTGGCTGCTGCTCCGGGGTGGTTGAGGGGCCGGTGAAGGTCATCAAGAGCCCCACCGACGATATGACGCTGGCCGGGGAGATCCTGGTGGCGGAGCGAACCGATCCGGGCTGGGTGCCCCTGTACCCGTCGGCGTCGGGGGTGCTCATCGAGCGCGGCAGTGTTCTGTCCCATTCGGCGATTGTGGCCCGGGAGATGGGCCTTCCCACCATCGTCGGGGTTCGGGGGCTTATCGACGAGCTTGAGACGGGAGATGTAGTTCAGATGGACGGCAACAGCGGTACGGTGCGCATCGTCTGATCACCACCATCGCTGCCACTGATAGCGCAGCAGCTCGCGGTCTTCGGGCACCGTCCATTCGGGCAGCCAGCCCAGCTCGAGGGCCGCGTACATTCCCAGTCCCACAGCAAATGCCAGCGCAAGCTGGGAGGCCGGCCAGTAGTAGTCGTCGTCCTGGCGGCGTGCACGTCGTTCCACGATTCGAAAATTCAGCGCCGACACCGCCGGGGTCACGGCAATGATCACCAGGGCGGTGACCGGGGAGAGCTGCGGGTACCACAGCCAGGCGGGCACCACGACGACCAGCGCGGCGGCAAGCCCGACGATTGTACAGAAGCGTGTGGAGTATAGCGGGCCGCGAACCGCGGTGTTGGGCCGCCACAGCGTGGTCACCGCACAGCTTAAGACCACGGCGCCCACGCCCAGGTACACGGCGTAAAAGGAGGTCCAGTCGCGAAGCACGTTGGCCACCAGAATCACGGCAAAGGGAAGAAGCAGCGCCCGGTAGGTCGGTCGGATGCGCATCGACAGATCGACGCCGGTGAGCCGCCTGCTGGCAAACCAGGCGCCGATGGCGCCGATGAACCCCACCCACACCGGAAGTGCCCAGGGCGCACCTGCCAGCGCCCAGGCGCCGAAGGCGAACATCGCGAAGGCGATGATGCCTCCAGCGTCAAAAGGCGGCTCTTCACTTCCCGCGATGCGCCGGGCTGCCAGGTTGGCGGTGAACATCCCGGCGAAGATCGCGAGCAGGTGCAGATTCTGAAACAGCAGCACCGACAGCGGGTCGGCGGCGAGCTTCTCCAGGATCACCGCTGCGGCTACGGGCACCAGCAGATTGTCCGCTCCCTTCAGAGAAATCGCCTCAAAGCAGGTGAGCAACACGGCAGTGGCCACGGCGATGTGCACAAGATTCGGCCAGGGGATGTCTGCAAACAGCGGGGCGGTCAACAACACGGCGGCACAGGTGATCAGAAAGAAGGCCAGGCTGCCCTCCAGGCTCTTGGTGCTCTCCTGGACGCTGTACCGAAGTCGGCCCCAGCGGGTTCCCACCAGTGCGGCGAAGGCGTCGGCGACGCCCAGGATCAGCACCGACGAGAAGTAGACCCAGAGGTCGTCGGCGGCGAGCAAAAAGACCAGAAAGATCGCCAGTGCGTAGTACTCGCTGCCCCGGGAGGTGCGCTCGACGCCGTGGAGGCTCTCCAACAGCTCAACTCGCCCGGCGAAGGCGAAAAACGCACTCATCCCGGCGGCCATCGCCCCCACCACGAAGGGCGATTCGATCAGAAAGGGAAACAACAGACACCCCGCCGCGCTGCCCAGGTGTACAAACTTGCGACTCTGCTCTGCATCTGGTGTACCAATTCTGGCCCACAGCTCCCCTGCAGCCAACACGGCGAATAGCACGGTCAGCAGGATGGCAGCACCGAACAGGTCGTCGCCGATCATCGCGAAGCCTCCTCGACGATGAACTCGCCGTAGAAAAACGCCCGGTCCTGCTGATGCAGCTTCTCAGAGACCGTTGGGCGGTGGATCAGCCGCCCGGGCACGAGCTCATGGCCTCGGCGCGGAACAAAGAGGTTCCAGTAGGCAAACCGGGCGCCGGGCCGGGCGGATTCAAGCAGTTGTTCGAAGACCTGTCGGCTCAGCTCTTCGTCCAGGTATTCGAAGATGTCCGACAGGTTGAAGGCGTCGAAGCCGGTGTCGCCGAAATGGCGGGCAGCATCTTCGACAGTGCCTCTGTACAGGGTGAGCCGGTCGAGCCCGTCGCGGATCGCCTCGAAACGGTCGCGGCGCAGATAGGCGGGAAGCGTGTCGCCGAAATTGCCGTTCAGAATGAACGTCAGGTAGGGGTTGTCGTGGGTGGGCATTTCCGTAAGAGCGCGCCTGACGCGCCGAAGCATCTCGGCGGAGACCGGCCCGTCGACGTAGCGGAAAAACTCGGCATCTCGCCCACGCCAGCCCATTATCTTGCGGTTGAAGAAGAGTCGGAACAGCAGCTTCCAGCGCCGGCTGTTCCACCGGTTTTCGTAGAACTGGCGCCGCTGTGGCAGCGGTTTATCGTCCATCAACCGCTGCACCGTGTCCTCGGAGTGGATCAGCGGGAGCATCCAGCGGCCGAAGGCGCGAAGATAGCGCTCGAACTTGCCGGCGAAGATGATGCCGTCGTCGATCAACGCCGGATGGGCATCCCAGAAGCGGGCCGATTCATCGCTCAGATCGCCGCGAAGCTGCCGGTAGGTGTTCAGGCGATCATCGGCGGGGCGCACCCCCAGAAAGCGGAGCATCCCTTGGTAGTCCAGGTTGCGAAAGGCGGCGGCGCGAAGGTCGACGCACCCCAGTTGCACAGCGCTGACGTCCACGGCCACCACCTTCGCACCGGTGGCCAACAACTCTAAGGAGTTGTCGCCGGCGGAGGCGATCGAAAGCACGCTGTCGCCCGGTCCGGGGTCGAGCGCACAACGCAGCACGTCGGCGTCCTCCCAGCAGTTCGCATAGCGGATGTGGTCGAAGTCCGCGCGGCGGTCGATCTGGTTGATATCCGAATAATGTCGCAGTTCAGTAGTCATGGCACCTGGGAGGCCATGCAAACTGCGGGCCAGAGGAGTCGCGAAGGGCGCGGGGCGCTGAGTCGCTGAGGCGCGGAACGCTGAGTCGCTGAGGCGCGGAACGCTGAGACGCGGAACGCGGGGGCGCTGAAGCGGAACACGGAGCGCGATAGCGAAACGCGGGCCGCGAGAACTAAACGCGATACGCTGAAAAGCTCGCGAAGATGAAGCGAAAGCGCGAAGATTGTGACCTCTTATGGTTTACACCACGGCTGGTGGCCGCACTGGAGTCTTATGCCGATCGCTCACTGGACTCGACCGGTCCAATTAGGAGTCGAGCCCGTTGCGGCGAACAAACACTCGTGGCACCGCAAGCGACTAACTCCTGGGTTCGAGCCCGTTGCGGCGAACAAACACTCGTGGCACCGCAAGCCACCAACTCTTGGGTTCGAGCCC
>SKMT01000373.1 GCA_007120915.1 Myxococcales bacterium
CAGTGAACTGGTCAAACGCTTCTGCGTCGATCTCGGGGGCGGTGTCCCGCTCTTGTTGGCCTTTCAGCAATTCACCGGGCGCTTCGGCGGGTTCGTCCGGATCATCTGCACCGCAGCCGATCAACAGGGCGATGCAACCGAAGGTCAGGGCGATGCGACGGAGATTGTGTGAAAGATGCATGGCGGTTCCTATGCAGAAACGGATAGGGGCAATGACGACGAGATCATCATGACGAACAACGAAACCCGCCGGGAGTGAAATCTTTTTCACCCCGGCGGATCGGTCGAACCACCCGCGACTGCGGATGATGCCACCACCGCAGGAGGCGTTCAGATATCTTCGGGGCATTCGTCGACGGTCTCCCAGCCGTCGGGCACGTCACAGGGAGTGGGAAACTCTTCGCATTCCCCGGTGTCCGGATCTTCGGCGGGGGTGATCACCTGGATGCACATCTCGTCGTCGCCGCCGCCGTTGTCTACGGGACATTCGTCGACAGTCTCCCAGCCGTCGGGCACATCACAGGGAGTGGGAAACTCTTCACATTCCCCGGTTTCGGGATCTTCGGCGGGGGTGATCACCTGAATGCAGGCCTCGTCGTCATTGGCGTCGTCATCGTCGCCGTTGCCGTCATCATCGTTGGCGTCGTCGTCCTCATCGGCGTCGTCGAGGCATTCGTTCAGCTCGCTGGTCTCATCCCATCCGCAGGTGCCATCGTTGCAGATACAACTGGTGTAGGGATCATCATAGCAGGCGTATTCGTCTTTCCACTCGCAGGTGCTGTCCATCGACTCCGCCGCGCAGATATGAGAGCTGCAGCCGGTGACAACGCAGTCCGCATCTTCGCTGCAGGCGAAGGTGTCGTCGTTGTTGTTGTCGTTGTTCGAATCGTTGTTTGAATCGTTGTTGTCGTCATCGTCGGGGCAGCCTTCGTAGCTGATATCCCAGCCGTCGGGCACGTCACAGGGGGTGGGAAACTGCTGGCATTCCCCGGTGTCGGGATCGGTTCCGTAGGCGATGACCTGTACGCAGGCTTCGTCGCCATCGTCGGATTGTGTGCCCGCCGAGTCGTCGTCGCCAGACTCCGGGCATCCGTAGTACGACTTCTTCCACCCGTCGGGTACCTCACAGGGATTGGAGAATTCGTCGCAGTCACCGGTGTCGGGATCGATCCCATAGGTGACGACGTCGGCGCATCCATCGTAGCCATCGGTCTGCTCACAGCCCCCGGGCACCACATTCCAGTCCGAGGGTACCTCACAGGGGGTGGCGAACTCGTCGCACTCCCCGCTGTCCGGATCTTGGGCGGCCGTCTCTACCTGAGCACAGTCTTCGACAGGTTCGCTTCCCGGCTCGTCCTCGCCACAGGCTGCAATGAGCAAACAACAGATCGAAATCAGCGAAATGACCGTCAGTCTCTTCATCGTTTCGTCCTCTCTTCAGCAGTCACAGTGATACACTTCGATTGTGAGAAATTGTCGGCAAATTAGTACCTGCAAACGACATACCAGTCCAACCACAGGGAAAACCGGGGCGGATCCCGCAAAAAATCCCCGGGGAATCACAAAAATTTGAGGGATCGCTGTTCGAGAGCCCGTCCCGTCAGGTCGTAGATGTCGTGGGGATGTAGATCGAGACGGCGGTGGCACGACCACGACGGTCACAACTGCCAACCTTTGACCGTTCCGACGTTTTTCTCCGCCTACTCTGCGTCTCTGCGGTTTCCCACCCCTCCCATACCTCAGCGGTTCCTTGCGGTTCGCCGAGAAATTTGGTCAACAGAACTTACTGTGTGGTCGGCGGTGAAAGACTCGGATTCTGAGGATCGGACCGACTGCCGATGAACACACTGGACCTGGCGTGGTGTTGATGGTGAGGGCTGTATAGCGGAGGACAGTACGATGGAAGATTATCGTGAGAAAAGTTTCTGGCTCAGCGAACTCGACCTGCAGCCCGGCGATGCCGTCGACGGGCGCATCGACTGTGATGTGGCCATCGTAGGAGGCGGATTTACCGGGGTTTCGGCGGCCTATTTTCTCAAACAGCTCGATCCGTCGATGGACGTGGTGGTGCTCGAAAAGGATCTGGTCGGCTACGGCGCCAGCGGGCGAAACGCCGGATTTTCGATGACTCTGTTCGGGTTTTCGATGCAGATGACCAGGCTTCGCTTCGGCAAAGACCAGGCCGTCGAAGCCCATCGGTACATGAACGAGGCGGTCAGCCTGGTTCAGCAACTGGTCGAAGAACACGACATCGACTGTGACTACGAGCACAACGGCTTTATGCGCATCGCCACCTCCGAGCGCTATGTGCGCAGGATCAAAAAGGAGCTCGAATTTGCCGCGAAGATGGGCATCGACGACATGGAGTGGATGTCCGCCGAGGAGGTGGCCGAACAGGTGCAATCCCCCGTGTTTCGCGGCGCGGCCTATGAACCCCACGCGGCGCTGTTGAACCCGGCGAAGCTGATTCGGGGGCTGAAGGATGTCGCCGAAGCCGAGGGCGCTGAAATCTACGAGGGCTCTCCGGTCACCGAAATCGACGTCGACAACGGGGTGGTTCTGACCACACCCGGCGGTGAGGTTCACGCCGACCGCGCCGTGCTGGCGACCAACGCCTACACCCACCTGCTGCCGCTTGCCCGAAGCAAACAGGCCCCGGCGTTCACCCACATCATTCTGACCGAACCGCTGTCGGACGAACACTTCGACAAAATCGGCTGGGAGAACCGACAGGGCCTCGAAGATGCCCGCAACATGATTCACTACTTCCGGCTCACCGACGACAATCGACTCCTGATCGGCGGCAGCGACGTCAAGATCCCCTTCGGCGATGAGATGGGGCTGGACCACGACGAGGAAGTGTTTGGCCAGCTCAAAGAGGGGCTGGACTTCTTGTTTCCGGCGCTCTCCGATCTGGAGATCGAACACCGTTGGGGCGGTCCAGTCTCAGTGACCCTCGATATGGCCCCCGCCATCGGGGAAGTGAAGGGCGGCAGGCTGTTGTACAGCGTCGGCTGTACCGGCCACGGTGTCTCGCTGACGCACCTCAACGGTAAGACCCTCGCCGAGTTGATCACAGGAAAGACCACAGAGCGTACGGAGACGTTCTTCGTCAACCGCTGGGTACCACCCTGGCCCCCGGAGCCGCTTCGGTTCGTCGCCACTCAGACCGTGCGCAACGCGCTGCGGTTTCAGGACCGGATTACGGATTCGAAGTAAACGACGGCACCGCGCGGTCGACCATTTCGGGTTTCACCACCGCCGTCCGATGGGCCGAAGGCGCCATCGCTGTTCGTGTCGGACGATGAACGACGCGCCCGAGAATGCTCAGGAGCCACGGTCGCGTAACGTGGCGGCATACCACCGTGGGCACTGATATCCGCATCACAGCTAACTGAACCGGGTAAAGGCACCCTGCGCGGTGGCGTGTTGACCTCCGGGGCTCGCTCCAACTCTCCACCTCTCCAATGACCATTGGGCATCTATGCCCGACTTGCTACACTCCCGACGCAATCCAC
>SKMT01000636.1 GCA_007120915.1 Myxococcales bacterium
ATCGGCGATGTCGCCCCCTGGCACGCCGTGGTCTTGCCGGACGCGATGTTCGGGATCAACTACGGAACACGCAGCCACCGCATCCATGTGGGGATGGGCGTGTACGGGCGCGGCGACGGCGAGTTTCCGATCCTGTACCACCACCATCCCTTCGTCGACGGCGATACCATGGACGGGGGAGGAAACCCGCCGGGAAGCCACGACGACGACCCGACGAATTTCCACCAGGAGGGCTACGACCATGAGCGGATGGTCCACCATCGGGCGATGGTTTCGCTGTGGGATCCGACGCTGCAACTGAAGGACTCCGGAGTGGTGCGAACGCACAAGGACACACGGGTGCATCTTCCGAACTGGGAGCACTACGGCGGGCAGATGGTCACCGGCGACGGCTGGTACGTCGGTCGGATGGGCGACGCCTACATCGCCTACCGGCCCCTGGGCGAGATCACCACCGAGGAGAGCCGCGACGGCGACAGTTGGACCTACATCATCCTCGACGAACGCTCGGGAGCGATTGTGGAGCTGGCGACGACCGACGACTTCGATTCGGTCGACGACTACCTCGACGATCTGAGTGAACGCCACGTCGAGTTCAGCGCCGGCAGTGGTGAAGATGACTTCTACGCGGAGTTCGACGCCTACAATCCCGACACAGGGGGCACCGAACAGATGCGCCTGGAGTATCGGCCGGAACAACGCTTCGTCGAAGGCGACGAGATCCCCCTCGAAGAGCTGGATTTCGGGCTGGTGGACAGCCCCTTTGCGTCCTGGGACCAGGACGATCACGTGCTCGAGCTGAAGCGGGGCTGCTACGAATCGGTGATCTACGACTGGGACGCGCGCATCATCGACTACGATGAGCCGCTGCCCGAAAACTGCGAGGAAGACCCGGAAGACACCATCTTCTCCGATGTGGAGTACTACGGAGACTTTGCGAACTGGGAGCCTCTCAACGACGAACGGTGGTCGATCATCGAGGATGATGACGATGAGCGCCGTTTGGTGCTTCACGACTGGGATTTTGAGCGCGAAGGGGATCGGCTCGGCGAGTATGCGCTGGTGCGCGACCGCAGCTACGAGGATTTCCAGCTTACCATGGACGCCAGAACCAACGAAGATCTCGATGAAGAGCCCAACGCCGATTACGCCGTGATCTTCGGGTGGGAAAACCCCGACGATTACTACTTCTTTATGGCCAACTCCAACCCGGAGCACTCGGAGTTGTTTGTTCTGGAAGACGGTGAGCGAACACAGCTCGGCCAGGTCGACGGCCAGTTGATCGAAGACGAGGACTGGCACGAATTCGAGTTGATTCGCGAAGGCGAACAGGTGGAGGTGATCGTCGCCGGGCAGACCGTTCTGGAGGCTGAACTCGACGGTACTTACGGGGAGGGCCGGCTCGGCATTGGAAGCTTCAACGACTCAGCGATGATCGACAATGTGGCTGTTATCGTGCCCGGTGAGGAGGACGACGAGGACGAAAACGGAGAGGGCGACGACGATGATGATGAAGGGGATGGCGAGGGCGACGACGACACCGCCGAAGAAGAGCCGGGGTGCATGGCCTGCTCTCAGGCGTCAGGCGGTTCGACTCCCCTGGTAATATTGGCGTTGGTGGTGGGACTGGTTGCGTGGCGGCGGGTGCGTCAGTCCTGGTCGCCGGCGAGTTCGCTGGTGGTATAATAGATGCGTTGGATGCCCGTTCGCGCACGCTGATAGGCTTTGGCGTTCTCGGCAGTCGGTTCCATCACTGCGCCCAGATACAGTGGAATGTCGTCGAGGTTGATCGGCTCGCACAAAATCTTGTCGCGACGCACATTAGGGATCAGTTCCAGCAGCTCGGAGTCCGGGGGGGCCCCGTCGGCGATCAGGGCAGTCTGGATGGCAAAGACCTCGGCGGCCTCCTCGTCGCCGGCGTACGCGAACATCACTCCCTGGTCGTCGGCGAGCACCATCAGCTCCAGCGTTTCGAAGGTCTCGACCAGATATTCGAGCTGATAGGTGATCGCCTGTTGGGTCTCTTCGCTTCGGCGCCGGCGCCGCTCGTCATTTCCGTCGTCACTCATCGTCCTCTCATCTGCGTCGCTTAGGCATTCGTTCCTATTGAACCACAGTTGAGACGACGGAACAAAAAATTATCTTTCGCCGGGCCCCTGTGTTCGTTTAAGCACCTAAGTTCAACAATTTCGCATGCATCTCCATAACTTCGAGAGCATCGCCGAGTCGGGTCGTGGGTCTTGTGTCTCGGGTCTTGTGTCCGGTTCGCCGACCTATTGCGGGCCGAAACCACCGTCACCGGTACCAAGACCCACGACTCAAGACCCAAGACGCCAGCGGTCAAACTACCGCTGAAGCCACAATCGAAGCTCGCCCGATGCTTAACCGAATCACGGGTGCTAATCGGCCCCTTCCAGTTCGCTTGTGGAATAGTAGATACGTTGCACGCCGTCGCGGGCGCGGTCGAATCCCTGCCGGCTGGCGTCGTCCGGTTGCATCAGCGCGCAAAGATACAGTGGCAGCTCATCGAGGCTGATCGACTCGCAGAAGACGTGGTCCGGATTCAGATCGGGGATGATGGCACCGACGGCCTTCTGGAAGTCGTTGGCCTGCACCAGGTTGGGGGCGTGAGCAGCGAAGATTTCGGCGAGCCGCACAGCCCCCGCCGACGTGACGACGGTGCCCTGATGGTCGGCCAGCAACATCATGTCCATGTCGAATTCCTCGACCACATGGTCGAGCTGATATTGAAGCGCCTGCTGTGTCTCTTCGCTTCGGCGGCGGCGACGGTCTTGCTGCCCGCCGGATTGCTCAGTGTCGGTATCGCCCATTTTGCCGCCCGTGGCTGAAGTCATTGTCGGTACACAGCCACCATTGAACCACGCCGATGCGCAGGCGCAAAGGGTCATGAGTACACTTGCACGTCATGCGCTCGATCGCGTACTTCGGGAAACGGAATGGGTGCGGCTCTTCTGCGACGACGCCGCACGAGACGCGGAACGCGAATCGCTGGAGCACTGAGTCGCGGAACGCTGGGGCACGGAGCGCGGAGCGCGGAGGCGCGGGACGCGAAAACTGAACACTGATCGCAGAAGCGAAACGCTGACCGCGGAAACTAAACGCGACACGCTGAAAAGGTCGCGAAGATGAAGCGAAACCGCGAAGTTGTGGTGGCCTGCGATCCCAGAGGTGCTCATTCACCGCAAGGGGTACCAGACGGGATAATCCGCCGCGACGGGTACCAGACGGGATAGACGACCATCAGCGACAGACCGAATGAACCAGTCGTATGCCGGGCAATCACGGAAGTGAAGCAGTTCCACACCAGGTGCCAGACGGCAGGAAACCAGAACAGATCACCATCTTTGCGACACTGCATAAAACCAGAAGAGGTCACGGTCTTCGCGATTTCGCTTCATCTTCGCGAGCTTTTCAGCGTGTCGCGCTCAGTTTCTGCGGCCAGCGTTCATTTTTCGCGGTCCGTGTTTTGCCCTCCGCGTTCCGTGACTCAGCG
>SKMT01000597.1 GCA_007120915.1 Myxococcales bacterium
CACGTTTCAGGACGACTACCAGACGATGCGCCAGCGGTGGCTCAAAGGCCAACAGGTCACCTTCCCGTCGGGAACGGTGCAACTGCCAAAGCAGGCGCCGGTGGAAGCCCATGAGGTCGACGACGATGAACCGGGCCGGCTCGGCATTTTAAGAAAAGACACCGGCTGACCGACCGCCAGCCCGTCCAAACTATTCCCGTCCTCCCTGCACGAAGGCGCCAGGCGCGTGCACCCATCCCGGCGGTGCTTCTCTACGCGCCCGCGCAAATCCAGTACTCTGTGTATCCCATCCTCGTACCGCCCTCACTTCGACACCTACCCCCTCAGATCTCCTCCAGTGCCGGTCTCCAAGGTCTGCCCGAGGGTAGATTTTGACCTAAGGGCAGCGTCAAGAAACAGTTGAGAATACCTCCTTTTTTAAACCGAAAAATGACAGTTGTTCTGGTGGTGGTCGGGCAGCAGCCAAATGGTTGCCAGGGCCCAAAAATACAGGGGGTTGCAGGTCCGTCGGAGAGTGGGGGAGGGGGGCTGGGTGGGGGTCAGAACCGGCCCGAAACTGTGGCGGAGACGCCGGAGTGAGTGCCAGGGGACGACGGGGTCACGGAGAGCGACAGGTTGGGGCGTTCGAACTGTTCGGGATCGTCGAAGTTTCGGGTGAAGAAACCACCGGCGGTCAGCCCGGCGACGGTTCCGATGAGCGCGCCGGTGGAGAGCGCCGGTAGTTCGGCGTCGCCGCCGGTGGCGATGGCGGGGGCGGCGAGTCCGGCGAAGGCGCCGAACAGACCGGATGCCGAGATCAGCGATGTGCGGGTTCGGGACATGGGGATGATGCGGGTGGTCGCAGCGCCGACGGCGCCTCCCAGTGTCGAGGCGGCGAGGAGTGTGCCGAAGCCGAGTTGCGGGGACATTTCGAGTCCCAGGGCCCCGGAGGTCAACAGCAGATAGGAGGCACCAGCCCAGACTGCGCCCAGATTTACCAGGGCGACGTCGCCTGCTGTGGGCCGGAGGGTTTCTGCGAGCAGATATCCGGCGGCGATTCCGGTGAGTCGTCCACCGATGGTCAATCCCATCGCCGTAGGATGGGAGACATTCGACAGCACGCCGGCGCCAATGCCTGCGACGGTGCCCCACAGCCCGCCGGAATTGATGGCGTTTGCCCGGCCGTGGGTCACGTCGTAGTAGCGTGACCACAACAGTCCCCCGGTCATTCCCACGGCGGCACCGGCGGTGGTTGTGGCTGCCACTGCAGCGGTGGATCGGCAGTCGAACATCATGCAGGCCTGCACGCCTGTGGCGGCCCCGTGAATCGTCAGCCCTGCCGCCAGCTCGCCGCGCGACCAGAACGTCGGTTGTTCAAGGTCGAAGCGGTCGAAGGGACGCGCCTGTGCGTCGGCGGGTTGATGCATGCCGTCCTGCTGTTCCGCCTGTATCGCTTCGGTCTCATCGGCGACCGCGACCGTTGGAAGCAGCACCGTGGACACCACCACGAAACATCCGGCCAGAAGCGGCCGCAACCAGCGGCTTTTGAGTGTCCGAAGTCCCATCATCAGTCCGCCGGTGTAGGGTCATGAAGCACCTGTACGCGATCGGTCCACGAAAGTGCCGACCAGTGGGCGTGCCAATCGGCCCCGCCCAGCACCAACAGCCGCTGATCGCCGGGCTGGCCGACGACGGCATCACCGGCGCCGTGTACATGCAGCGGGGGTTCAACCAATGGGCGCCAGGAGCCGTCATCGTCGGTCAGGTCGAGCATCCAGGCCGCCTCGATGATGCCCCCGGTCACCCCGCCGTAGTCCTCCCCGGAGACGACGACCAGAAAATCATCGACGACACCGACTGCGGCGGCGCTGGTGGGCTCGGGAAGCTGGGGTCCATCACGCCACTGATCTTCGCCCGGATTGTAGATGTCGATTCGCGCTTTTGACTCGGGATCTCGACCCCCGATTGCCCACACCTCGTCGTCGATGACGACGGCGCCGAGATGGTCGCGCTGCCTGGGGATTGCATGTCCCTCGGACCATCCAACCCCCGGTTCCCACAGGTGGGTTGAGTCGCCTCCGTGACCGCCGATGGAGACGAGCCGATCGCCCACCGAGACCAGCCGGTGGGCCCAGCGGCCTTCGGGGAGTGGATCTAGGGACTCCCAGCCGTCGGCATCGGGGGCGAGCGCCCAGACATCGTCGGTGGGGACTTCGTCGGTCGCTGAGGGAGCGCCGCCGGTGACGACGATGGTGCCGTCGGGCAGCCCGGCGGCGGCGGGGTGGTGTCGGGGCTCGGGGAGGTCGGGCAGCTCGATCCAGCGGTCTTCGTCGGGGATATAGCCGTCGACGCGGTCCAGTGTTTTCGCCGGATAGCCGAAGCCCCCGACGACGGCGACAACCTCGCAGGGTGGGGTGTCGCAGCCCTGTTCGCGTTCGCCGACGGCGGCGCTGACCTCGCCACGGGCGGTGGGCATCGGTTCGGCGTCGTCCCAGCCGTCGGGGGATGTCGTGTCACCGCAGCCGGAGGCGATGACGACGATCAGCGGGGAGAGGATGAGAAGCGGGGGGATGGTCCGTTGGATGTGGCGAAGAGTCGCTTCCACGGCCGGTCCAAGAGTTGAGGTCGAAGTGATGGGCAGAATCGTAAGCGGCGCGATCCTCTTGGCAAGCCCGGAAGTGGTGTTTCGGCGGCGCTCACTGCTCTTCATCGTCGTCGAGAGGGCAGGCATCGGAGGGGGCGTCGAGTGGTTCGACGCCGCGGTTGCCCAGTGCCGACGAATTGTTGCCGGAGGCGTTGACATCACCGCAGAAGATGTTTTCGAGCATAGTGGCGTCATTGGCCGTGGCGTTGACGTCGCCATCGATGGTCGAAAAGGTCAGCGCGGAATCGGGGCCGGACATGTCGACATCGCCGAGGATATCGGCGCCGCGAACGCGGTTGCCGTTGCCACGGAAGTCGATGTTGCCTTCGATGAGAACCCGACCACCGCGATCACCTTCACCGAACAGGGTGAGATTGTCGCCTCGGAATTCCAGGGTGCCGTCGCCGTCATCGACGGTGTAGGTGCCGTCTCGGAGCAGTACGATCCGGTCGTCCTCTCGCAGGGCATCGGAGACATCATCGATGGGGTCGTCGGTGGTAAACTCGACGACTTCGACGTCGTCGCTGTCGAAGTGGTAGTCCACCCGTTCCATCACATCGATGTCGTCTCCGTCGGCGGCAACGGCGAGCTCGACGAGTTGCCCGTCGTCGATTTCCTGTTCGATGTATCCGTCGATGGAGGAGCCGAACAGATACTGTTCAACGGTGCCGTGTTCGAGGGGAGCGACGACGGCACTGCCGAAGTCACCGGTATTGGTCTCAATGCCCTGGGCTTCGACGTTGACGTCGAATCGCTCGCTGCCCGGGGAGGGCACATCGGGGTCGTGGATATCGTTGATTTCGGGGTTGACGACGGTCACGAACGTGGTTTCGCCGAGTACCACCGAAGTGGCGTGGGGGTCGTGGTTTTGATTGTGGCGTTCGTCATC
>SKMT01000287.1 GCA_007120915.1 Myxococcales bacterium
CGCCGCTGGTCGCCTCCGTGAGGATGCCGCCGAGCTTCCGGTCATTGGCGTACAGGTCATTGGGCCACTTCAACTGCACATCTACCCCAGTAGTCTCCCGGAGCAACTCCACCAACACCGCCCCCACCGCCAGGGTAATCCCTGACGCCGCAGCGACGTCGACGTTGGGCCGAACCACCACCGAAAGATACAGATTCTTGCCCGGCGGAGAGAACCAGGCTCGGCGCTCGCCGCCGGTGCTTCGACGTCCCCGCCCGGCAGTCTGGCAGTCGGCGACAAAGGCGGTGCCGGCGGGGGCACCATCGTCGATGGCCGCCAGCGCCAGCTCGTTCGTCGACGCCGTCTGTCCCACCAACTGAATGTCGGGATTGGAGCCGACCTTCTCGCCCATTGTTCTACTCGTCGTCCATGCGCATCGAGATGTCCACCGCCGGCGCCGAGTGGGTCAGCGCTCCCACGGAGACCACATCGAGCCCGATGTCACCGAGCGTTTCGAGCCGGTCCACCGTCATATTTCCACTCGCCTCGATGACCACTTCCCCACCCCGCGGGTGGTCTCGAATGATCTCGACGGCCCGCCGCATCGTCTCGTTGCTCATGTTGTCGAGCATCACCACCCCGGCGCCGTGCTCGACCGCCGGCTCAACCTGGTCGAGCCGCTCGACCTCCACCTCGATGCGAAGCGTATGGGGCGCCTGGTTTTTGACCCGGCGAATCGCCAAGGCCACATCGCCGGCTGCGGCGACGTGATTGTCTTTGATCATCACTCCGCCGGCGAGATTGAACCGGTGGTTTCCCCCCCCGCCACAGCGCACTGCGTACTTGTCGAGACTTCGCCACCCGGGAAGTGTCTTGCGGGTGTCCACCACCTCCACGGCCGTGCCGTGCACTACCTCCACATGCCGGGCGGTGTGAGTGGCCACCCCGCACATTCGCTGCAGGAAATTCAACGCGATCCGTTCGGCCCGAAGCATCGAACCCACCGGCCCGTGTACCCTGGCGATGACATGCCCCTGGTCGGCCGATTCCCCATCCTCGACCTGTGGCAGAAACGACAGCTCGTCGTCGACGCGGTGAAACACCGCCGACGCCACATCTGCTCCCGCCATCACCAGTGGTTCTTTGGCGACCAGATGGGCAGATCCGACATCTTCGGCGTCGAAAAACGCCGCCGACGTCACGTCGAACCCCACCTCATCCTCATCGAGCGCAAGCTCGATCAGCCGTTCAATTCTGGGGCCAATGAACAATTCCATCCTTCCTTCCCGTGCCGTAACTGCCCCCCTCAATCTCCAATGCAGACCCGCGACTTACCACCCGCTCCACGACGATCCTCTGATTTGCACCTGTACCCACCGAAGCAATCCCGGTGTTCGTCGCAGACGGGAAGACAAACTCCGCCCTTCTTGTCAATGCAATCCGTTCCTCCCGGACAGTCAACATCGTCGCGACAGGCAACGGTGCACATCCCGCCCGGAAAATCACTGCCCGTCAGACACCGTTCATTGCAGTCGGCGTCGGAGTCACAGGCACCACCGACGGTCCGTTCCCCTCCGCAGCCTGCCTGCATCATCAACCCCAGGGCGAACACAACTACAATCAACATCCTCACTGCCTGTTTCATAGCCTCTCCCTGCTCTGTCCACTCACGACCCAAGGCCCAAGCCACAAGACCCAAGACTCACGACTCAAGACACTGACCGTCCACTCTCCGAACATCCATCACAGCGGCCACCGAAAGCTCTTCGAGCCCGGGGCAGATCTCATCGACCCCGAGCTGCTGAAGCTGTTGGGTGACGAACTGATAGCGGTCCAACAGCGGACTCGTCTCCGGCATACCGAGTTTGCGCAGGGCAAACTGTCGCGGATCTTCGTCGGTAGCGCCGCCGTCGCCGTCGAAGATCATCGCATAACTCGGCCCGGGAACCAACGAGTCGCACCAGGCAAATTCGACACTCCCCTCGACAAATCGGGTCAAATGCAGCGTTCCCGCCCCCGGATCATAGCCGAAAAACGCCCCGTCGCAGCAAAGATGCTCCACCAGCACTTCGCTCCAGGGAAGGGCCATCACCCGTTCGTCCAGGCCCACGCCCGGCTCACCCACAGCAACCAGTGCTCCGGCACGGGCGATCACAAGGGATCCCTGCCAGCGCTCCGGCTGCTCGGTCACCTCGTTTAGCTCCAGGCCCATCTCCGGGGCTGTGCGCCCCAGCGCTTCCACCGTCTGGGTGGGCGAGGCGTCCACGATCAGTTGATTGAACGCCGGCCACGGCGCCTCGTCACCATCGTGGTGAAACTGCTCCCAGAAGTCCTCCGGTTCACGATCGGGACTCAAAGGATGTACTCCGTTGTCGTCGATGAGATACCACTCTCGGCTCATGCGCCTCGTCCTGGTCAATCCAACACTGATTCGTCGGTCGGCAGGCGATCTGCCAACCCGAACTCAGAGGTTGGATCGAGCGGCGAAGAGGCGCAAGAAATTCACTGCAAGATCGCAATATCGGCTCCCAGCGACACCATCGCCCGCAGGCTGTGGTGATCCCGGATCGTATCCGGGCCGGCGCCGATCGGCACGTAGGCATACTGTGCCGACAACCCCAGGTTCAAGTCCACCAGCGGCCAGCCGAGAAGATCGACCTCCACTCCGGCGGCAGCATTAAAGCCCACCTCCCCGATATCGAGGGCGATCGACGGGCCTGCTTCCCCGAAGAAGTTCACCCGCGTCCATGGCACCATAGACCGAATGTGAGCGTTGGCATCGAGCTGCGAGAAGCTCAGATCGTTATCCTCGAACACATGGCGGCTGAAATTGACCCTGCCTCCCAGCGACAGCGCCTCAAACCCCACCAGCGCTCGAACACCGACACCACCGCTGTCGATATTCCGTCGAGCATCGAGCTCTTCTCCCTCCTGCTCCATCGACTCCACCGCCACCGGCGCCCATCTGGCGTCAGCGCCGATCCGTAGCAGCGCATCGGCCTCGGACGGCACCGCCAACGACATCACCCCCGTGACCATCACCACCATCGCCACCAACTGTGCAGCTCTCATCGGCTCTTCCTTCGTGTAGCAGATATCCGTTCCCTGGCGTCATCGTTGGGACGCATCCATCCCCCGTTTTATGCAAAATGGCAACAAAATGCGAATTTTCAGCGAAGGTAGGGTGTGATCGGCTTCCGTCGGAAGCGATTCCCTGGCCCAGGCCCAGGCCCGCTATTTGCGGTTGTTCTTTGGCTGCGGCTCTTCTGTGACGACGCGTGTTTCGGGCGCGGAACGCGAAGGCACCCAGTGCTTCGCGCTCCGTGCCCCAGCGTTCTGCGACTCAGTGCTCCAGCGATTCGCGTTCTGCGCCTCGTGCGGCGTCGTAGCCTGGGTTTTCAGAGCCCCGCGAGCTTGTCTCGCGGGTGAATAACTTTGAACAGCTAAACACGGCGCCTCCCCCCTGGTTGTTGGCGGCGGGCTCGTCCCGCCGCTGCGTGTCCCGCGGGTCAAGCCCGC
>SKMT01000515.1 GCA_007120915.1 Myxococcales bacterium
CAGACCGTGCCCAGGTCCTTTCGGCGCCGCTCTTTGAAGAACTGACGCGCAAAGATCAGAGGGTCCAACTCCGGGGCGTCATCGGGCCAGTTGAGCCCGGCGCGCTGCAGTTCCATGGTCAAAAACTTGCGGTCGAAGCTCAGATTGTAGGCCACGATGCCCACATCCTGAATCCGCGAATGCACCTCGTCGGCGATCTCATCGAAGGTGGGCTTGTCGGCCACATCGTCTTCGCTGATGCCGGTGATCTTGGTGGACTCCTCGGGGATGGGCCGCTGCGGATTGACCAGTTGGCCATACTCGTCGACGATCTCACCCTGTTCAAAGTGGATGATGCCCACCTCGGTGACCCGGTGGTCCTCCGGATCGAGCCCGGTGGTCTCCACGTCGAGCACCGCCAGGGGCAAATCGTGCCATTTTTGGGGCCAGTCAGACATGTTGAACCTCGTATAAACTTCGAAGTAGTCCTTCCGCTTCACATTCGTTCGGCACCTGCCCGAACACGAAGCTCGTCACAGAATTCGTGCACGGCCGGACTTTGTCGGAGTTCCGAATTCCGAATTCCGATTTCCGATTTTCGTTCATTTGCTCTTTGTCTCGTGATTTTCGAACAACCAGTCGCGTTTGCACGAGAACATGGAGACGAAGGGAAAGGTAAGCCCCAATCGGAAGTCGGAAGTCGGAAATCGGAAAAGTCCGACTCTGGACCATTTCTGCCACGGCCTCCTGGCCAGGCGGAGGGGCCAGTACGCAAACCTCATCGCTACAGTGCCTCCATAACCGCTCGAAATGCTTCAACAATCTCATGCCCCCGCCGATGCCTTCGCTCGGCGATGACCGATTCGCCGCCGATGATGACGTCACGAACCGCCCCGGGAGACATACTCAAAACGACATCGGTCAACAAGGTGTCTGCGCCGGCGCCGACGATGGAGGGATGATTCAGGTCGATGGCCACCAGATCGGCGCTGCTGTCTTCTCGGATCGCTGTGCTGCTGCAGCGAAGTGACCGGGCGCCATGTTCGGTGCCCATGGGCCACAGGATGTCGGCGGTACGGGTGGTGGAGCCGTCGGCGCCGACGAGCACGTTGCGCTCCTCGTTGCGAAGCCGCTCGTGGTACTCCACCAGCCGCATCTCCTCGAAGGGGTCGATGACGGTGTGGCTGTCACTTCCCAGCGCAATCGGCACCCCGCGGCCCACCAGATCGGAGGCGGGCAGAAAACCGTCGCCCAGATTGCGCTCCGTGGTCGGACAGGCGCCGATGGTGGGGCGGATATCCTCCAGAATCTCCAGCTCGCGCTGCGACAGATGGGTGCCGTGGATCAACGTCCACCCCTCGGCGAGCACGCCCCAGTCAGAAAGCGCTTCGATGGGGGGCATCCCGAAGGCGGCGCGGCTCTCTTCGACCTCCTTTCGCTGCTCGCATACGTGGATGTGCACCGGCATGTCGCGGTGGGCGCCAAATTCGGCGATTTCTTCTAGCCATTCGCGGGGCACGGCGCGAATGCTGTGGGGAGCGAGCCCGATGTCGACCATCTCGTCGTCGGCGAATTCGTCGGCCAATTGTTGGACGCGGCGCAGATAGGTGTCGACGTCGTCGTGGATAAACCGGCGCTGATCGTGGTGGGCAGGCTCGTTGATACCGCCGGTGTGGTAGGCCACGGGCATCATGGTGATGTGAATGCCCGCCTGCTTTGCGGCGGCGATGATGCGGTGGGCCAGCTCCATCGGCTCGTCGTACTCGTCGCCGTCGGGGCTGTGATGCACATAGTGAAACTCGCCGACTCGACTGATGCCGGCGCGGGCCATCTCCAAAAACGCCATCGCCGCGACGGTCTGCATCTCGTCGGGGCCGAAGCGGTTGGCGAGCCGATACATCTCGGTGCGCCAGGTCCAGAAGTCGTCAGTCTCATCGGGGGACTGGCGATACTCGGTCCGCCCCCGTAGACTGCGCTGGAATGCGTGGGAGTGCACGTTGATCTGGCCTGGAATCAGCGCCACGTCTCGAAGCTGCACCAGCCGGCTGTCGGCGTCGAGGCGCTGCTCCACATCTTCCGCATCGATAATTTCGGTGATTGCACCGTCGATGACCACCAGAGCGGCATCGTCGACGAACCGGCCTTCGAGCAACGTCAGTGTTGCGCGGTAAATCGTCTCACCCTGGCGTGTCATCGGACTGCTCCGGAGGTTTTATGAATCATGTTGGATCGCTGATCGTTGTGATGACTGTAGTTGCGCTGTGCTGTGGCTGCAACGGCGACGAGGAGCCGTCGCAGACCGATGACGTCGGCGTCGAAGATGCCGGCGAGGATGCCAACGACGTCGACGACAACCTGCTCGAAGAGTGGCCGGGCCAACAGATCGATGACGACCCGCTGGGGCTGGACTGGGACATGCCCGAAGCCGACGACGGGCTCGACGTGCTGGTGGCGAACGTGGGCAACGTCGACGTGCTTCGATGCAACAACGTCGACTTCAACATGTGCTGGGCCGAACAGGAAGAGATCGTCGCCGACCAGATCGCCTGGCGAAGCCCGGACCTGATCTTGTTGCAGGAAGTGCTGGTGCCCGAGCAGTGCGACGAACTCGATGAGGGTGACGTCGACGACGACCACGTCTGTCACCGGGACCACGACTTCGACGAACCCGCTCAGGTGCGCCGGCTCGTCGGCGATGACTACACCATCGCCTGTGACGACCAGAACGGCTACGAGTGCGTGGCTGCGAAAGTGGGTGTGGCCTCCATCGAGGACTGCGATGACGGGGAGCTGTGCTGGGATCTGGCCCGCGCCGGCGACGAGATCGACGGGTGCGACCCCGGCTTCACCGTCTCGGCGGTGACCGTGGACTACGACGGTACGCTGTTCGATGTGGTCAACGTTCACCCGCCCAGCGATGCCCCCGGCGTCGACGACCCCCAGCAGTGCCGCCACGACTACTTTGACAAATTCTTCGGCGACGACGCCCCGCTGATCGAACAGGAACTGGTCTTCGTGGGCGGCGATTTCAACTTCGACCCCTACCGCGACTCCGAGTCGAACCCGGAGGTCGAGCTGTGGCGCCAGCACGTCTCCACCAGCTTCGAGCAGACCTCCGATGACCCGGACCAGTTCGCCTACCACTCCGGGATCGTGGAGCACGACCCGCCGTACTGGACCATCCTGCTGATGAGCCGCACCTGGGACCACGCCATCTCCAACGGGCTGAAGGGCCGCTGCGTCACACTGGGCGCACACCCCGGCGAACCGGCGATCGACCTGTTCCACGGCAACGAAGGCGAGAGGCTCGACCACCTGGCGCTTCAGTGCCGGCTGGCAATTGCGTGGTAATGCCGAGGTCGACCTCGATCTCGGGGCTCGACCTCGACCTCGGGCTCGATCTCGGGGCTCGACCTCGACCTCGGGCTCGATCTCGGGGCTCGACCTCGACCTCGGGCTCGATCTCGGGGCTCGACCTCGATCTCGGGGCTCGACCTCGACCTCGGGCTCG
>SKMT01000410.1 GCA_007120915.1 Myxococcales bacterium
CGGTTCCCCCCCCGGAAGTGGTCACGTCCACCGGTCGATCTCCCACCTCGATGCCCGTGATCCCCGGGCGGCGGTTGTCCGTATTGACCATCCGCGGGGCCTCCTGGCCAAGCGCCACCACACCCACCCGACTGCTTCGCTGGCTGGCGACCAGACCGAATCCGTTGCCACCGTCTTCACAGCCGATCAGCGGTTGAGTGCTGAACGTGGCGTCGGCCTGAATGATCTCCGGCAGGCAGACCTCTCCACCTGCCACCGCCATCGCCGACGGCGCCTGCAACGACGGCGGCTGCTGAGGTTGATCCTCCTCACCACAACCCACCGCCACTGCTACCAGAGCCGCAATCGCGGCCAGTCTCATCGATCTGCTACGTCGCATCGTCATGGTCCTCTGTGGACTTCGGTACAAACCTTGACCGTCAACTACTGGATGGTGTCGATGACGGTATGGAACGTCTCGCTGCCCGGGTCCAGATCGATCACGGCGACCCGACCGCAGTAGCGATCCTCTTCGTCACAGGGCGTCTCGCCGTCTTCTCCGGCGTCAAACAGGGTGACATATCCCTGACAACGCTCCCCCTCGACGTTGCAGTGAACACCACCGGGATCGGTGTCCATCGAGTAGGGGCTTCGCCCCACGTCGATCTTGTCGACCACCGCCTCTCGGTCCGGTTCCACCACCTCCACGGTGCCGTGGCGATAGGAGGGCACGTAGACCCGGTCGACGCCGTCGGCACCGCGGTGGAAATGCACCTCCGAGGGACGCCGCTCCAGCGAGATGGTGTTGACCACCTCCGGGCCGCCCTCGTCGTCCATCCCTACCACATGCAAAGCACTGGGGCTTCGGGTGGCCACGTACATCCAGTCGCCGTCGCTGTCGAAATCAAGCCCTCGCGCGTCGAGATTGCTGCCGCTGTCAGCCAGCTCAATGGCGTAGCCGCGCACGATGGCCTCCACCTCTCCGTAGTCGTTGATAAATGGGGAAAATCCGTCGACCCGGTGGCTTCTTCGCCCCGCCACGTACACCTCTTCAGTGCCCGGGCGCACTTCGATCTGGGCGCCTCCCTCGTCGACGAGCCCGGCGCTTCGCAGCGACGCGCCGGCGAAATCATCACCGCCGAACACTGCGCTGGTGACCTCTCGGCCGGCCAGATGGGACAGATGCACCGTGTCGAACTGACGCAACTCCTCGCCTTCGACCCGCTCGATGCTGCCGACGGCAACTCCGAACGGATCGGAGGGGATTCGCGATCCGTCGCGGCTGTCCGGGATGCGACGCGTGGTGCAGGGGCGGGTGTCTGCCTCCCGTTCGCCCCCCACCTCGCAGTACAGCCCCTGGCCCTGTTCGGCCACCGACAGCATCGTCAACTCGTTGTTCTGGCGGCTGGGCACGTAGGCGCGCGATGCATCTTCGTTCAGCGCGATATGCCCGCCAAAAGACGGGATGAACGGCGTGGCTTCCGGCAAAAACTCGCCCTCCACCGTGTCGTACACCGACACCGTTCCGCCCAGACTATCGCGATACAACTGGTCGAAATTGCTGTTGACCACGTACAGAAATCGCCCGTCCGGGTGCATCTGTACCCCGATGGGATAATACAGCCCGTCGCGGGGTGGGAACGGATCTTCGTACGTTTCACAACTGGCGAGCCCCAGGGCGGCCAACAACACCGCCACCGTCGCGAACCTGATGTGGATTTCCATGCTGTTCCGGGGGGTTGGAGACGTTGTCGAACGGTGCGCGAATGCGCACTGCTCGGATAGCACAACCAACGGCCCCCCGCAAACCTCAGAAGGGCAGCTCTTCCGCCTCCGTGACGGGCTGACGGCACACCCCTCGCTCGCACACATACACCGTGGTCTGCCCGTGGACCGTCGACTTGTCGCGCACCACCGCGGGTTGCGCGTCGTCCCTGTCGGCGTCGTCGACGACCACCATCCCTGCATCGCGCAGATAGGCGCGCCGAAGTCGCTTCTGGAGCGTCTCCCCTCCTTCTTCTTGCCCCCGCGCGCACACCACCTGTCGTGGTCCCTCCTGATGAACGTCAAACACCCGCAGCATATTCGTCATCGCCTCCGGGTGTTTCGTCAGCGCATCGGCGTAGGCGGCAAGCCCCCGTTCGACCTGTTCATGAAGCGATTCGTCGCCGGTCCACAGCGCCAGCCGCTGCATCGCCTCCAGCGCCCGCGAGCTCGCCGACGGGGTGGCCCGATCGTGCACCTCGACCTGGCGCACCAGCAGGTCGCCGTGGTCATCCTGCGCATAGAACAACGCTCCCGAATCGCTCTGAAACCGCTCCATCATCTCGTCGACGAGCTGCTGTGCATCGTCGAGCCACCGCGGGCTCGACGTCGCCTCGTACAGCGCCACCGCCGCAAGCGCCATATTCGCGTAGTCGCTCAGACAACCGGCATACCGGGTGCGTCCCCGGCTGTGGATCCGGTGCAGATCTGTGGCGCGCGCGCCGTTGCACATCTCGTCGAGCACAAAATCAGCCGCCTGCTGTGCCGCGTCGATAAAATCGTGGCGCTGAAGAGCAAACCCCGCCTTCGCCAGCGCCTCGATCATCAATCCGTTCCAGGAGGCGATAATCTTGTCGTCCGTCGCCGGCTTCACCCGCCTGTTGCGGGCCTCCAACAACCGGCGGCGCATCTTCTCGAAATCGTTCGGCAGCTCTCCCTTCGGAAACCGCCCTGCCTCAACGTCGACCGCCTCCAGCCGATGCAGCGCCGAGGTTCCGTCCTCGAAATTGCCCTGGTCGACCACCCCCCAAAACTGCGCGGCGCGTCGCCCGTCTTCATCGCCCAGCACTTCCCGCAACTCGTCGGGAGTCCACACGAAGAATTTGCCCTCTTCTCCCTCCGTATCTGCATCCTGGGTCGAATAAAACGCCCCCGTCTCCCCGGCGTCGTGCATCTGTCGCAGCACATAGTCGCCGATCTCGTCGACGATGCGCCGAAACAAAGGCCGGCCCGTCAACTGCCAGCCCTCCCGGTAGGCCGTCATCAACAGCGCATTGTCGTACAGCATCTTCTCAAAATGGGGGATCAGCCACTTCTCGTCGGTTGAATAGCGGTGAAATCCCCCGCCGAGTTGGTCGTACATCCCCCCGCAGGCCATCTGCACCAGGGTGTGATCGATCATCTTCCGGGCCCGCTGGCGCTGCTGTTCGCTGAAGTCGTCGCCCTGGCTGATCCGCATCAACAGCCGGCACTGCGCCGAAGGCGGGAACTTCGGGGCCCGTCCGAACCCTCCATGGTGCGGGTCGAATTTACGCGACAGCCCGTCGGCGGCGATCCGCACCACCTCCCGGCCCGGCAACTGCCCGGCTTCCGTCGGATCTGCAAGCGCTTCGAGTCGCTCGGTGATCGCGTCGGCGATCTCGTCGATCCGCCCCCGCTCTTCGGTCCAGACCCGGTGCACCTCCTCAATGACATCGCGAAACCCGGGGCGCCCCCACTTGGTGTGCGGCGGGAAGTAGGTTCCGGCGTAAAACGGCTCCAACTGCGGGGTGAGCCACACGCTCATCGGCCAGCCCCCCTGCCCCGACAGCATCTGCACCGCGTCCATGTAGATCCCGTCGACGTCGGGACGCTCCTCCCGGTCGACCTTCACGTTCACGAAGTAGTCGTTGAGAAGCCCGGCGATCTCGTCGTTCTCAAAGCTCTCCTCCTCCATCACGTGGCACCAGTGGCACGCCGAGTAGCCCACCGACAAAAAGATCGGCCGGTCCTCGCGGCGCGCCCGCTCAAGCGCCTCTTCTCCCCAGGGATACCAGTCGACCGGATTGTCTGCGTGCTGGCGAAGGTAGGGGCTGGTCTCATCGGCCAGCCGACTTTCGGATCGTGGCGACATCTGAACTCCTCGGTTGGTGAACGGGGCAAAGATGCTATCGAACGTCCCAATTTCAAGTCGCCCACCGCACCGAACTGTAGGAATTCAACCCCGCGCCCTTGCGTTCCCGCCCGGGTGCCGCTATGTAGTTGGCCCCCTGTTGTGGGATCAAATTTTCGAACACCTTCCGTCCCGCCCTGCGGGCCGGGCCGATCGTCGAGATCGTCTAGTACTACGGAGCATCGCCATGCGAGAAAAAATTAAACTCGTCTCCACCGCCGGTACCGGTTACTTCTACACCACCACCAAGAACCGGCGGAACACCCCGGACAAGCTGCGGGTCAAAAAATATGACCCCGTCGCCGGCAAACACGTCGAGTTCGTCGAAAAGAAGATCAAATAACGTCGGTGTCCGGCCCCTGGCCGCACCGCAAGCAACGATAAGGAATTGCAATGGCCAAATATCCCAACATCAACTGGCGTCGACGCCGCAAAGTCGATCCCTTCGACCAGAATCCCTCCTGGGAGTTGGACTACAAGAACCCGGAGCTGTTGAAGCTGTTCGTGACCCGAACCGGCAAGATTCTGCCCCGGCGCATCACCGGCGTCAGCGCCCGCAACCAGCGCAAGCTGCGCAAGGCGATTCTGCGCGCCCGCCAGATCGGATTCCTCCCCTACACCACCCACCGCACCTGAGCGGTGGTCCCGCGCCGGTGTCCCTTCGATTCACCGGCGCTCAACAAACCGTCACAACCCCCCGTGATTTGCGGGGCTCACGGGGGATCGGACGAATCGGTTGTAGACATCGCCATACCGATTCCGATACCATCTGCCCGACGTTGGCAATCGATTACTTTCTCGGAATGTGAGGACCAATCCGATGGGCCGGAGTTTGCAACTCTTTTCGTATGTTTCGGTATTCGCCATCGCCGGTGCACTCGTACTGTTCGCTGCCTGTAACGAACACGCAGTGTCACCGGCCGATCGAACCAGTCCCGTCGAAGAACGGATCGAGCATGATCTGGGAGGCGGCCAGCAGATCGATCTGCTCTGGATGATCGACAACTCGGGGTCGATGTGTCGTCCCCAGGGCATTCTGCGCGACGGCATCGATCGATTTGTCGACGTGCTCGCAGAGGTGAACCTCGACTTCCACCTCGGGGTGACCACCACGCACATGTTCGAGGCGAAGCACCCCGAAGACGGTGACTTCTTCCGTGACACCGGTTCTCAACCCGGGCACCTGCAGTCGACCCCCTTCCCCGCCACCGGTACCGAGGCGGAGTGCCACTTCCCGGTGTACACTCAAGAAGACGTGGAGGCAGATCCCGATCTGGACGCCTCCCACATCGGCCAGTCCAATCCCACCTCCGTGGAACCGGTGCTCGAACAGATCGAAGAGTCGATCGAGTGCACCGAGGATCCGGGGGAATGGCAGTTTCTGGTCAATGACTTCGAAGAGGAAGAATTTCGCTGCGCCCCCGACAACAACCACTTCGAAACCTGCAACAGCGAAGACAACGATCCCAATGACCACTGGTGCGAATGCCCGGCGGACAACCCCGGGGACTGGCCCAACTGCATCGACTGCGATGCGCTTTACGGCGATGCATCCGACCGGCGCCAGATCGATGACTTCTTTCCCGATCCCGCAGCCTACCGCGACATCCCGCTGGTGATCCAATCCGAAAACTACGATCTGACCACCGAAGAGGGCATCGAAGAGTTGCGCGACGACTTCAGTTGCATGAGCTTCGTGGGAACCCGTGGCGACGGCTTCGAGATGGGTCTGGGCGCTGTGGTCAAGGCGCTGTCCCCGGAGATGACCGGCGGCGCCGATGTCGACCCCGAGGAGCTACTTGAAAACCCCGAAGACTACCGCGACGAGTACCCCAACGCCGGTTTTCTTCGCCCCGAAGCGGACACAGGCATCGTCTTCGTCACCGACGAAAACGACTGCACCTACGACCCCGACCAGTTTGACCGTGGCAGCGGTTGCGACGTCAACAACTGCACCATCGAAGAGGCTCGCGGTGAAGACGGCGCACTCATTCCCCCCGAACAGTTGGCCGAAGAGCTGAAACACAACGTCGCCTTCAGCCGCGGACACGACCCCGACGACGATGGCTTTGACCTCGACGAGTTCGCCTCCACCATCATTCCCGCTTCCATCCACGGCAGCTACCAGAATCCGCAGGACATCGCAGACCGGGTCGACGAACCGATCCCGCAGTCCTGCCCTGATGAAGAGGTCGGCTGGTATGACGACTACTTCATGCGCGGGAACTATCCCTGGGGCGTGCCTCCCTCCTGCCACAGCAACATCGGCATCGGCTGGTCCGGACATCGCTACGAGTACTTCATACGCGAGTTCGAGCAGTTCTTCCCGCTGCCCGACGAAAACGACCCTGACGCCCCGCTTCCCGGCGAGATGTGCGAGGGCTTCGCTGAATTCGTCCAGCAGCAAGAAGAAGGTCAAGAAGACGAAGACAACATCCTCACCCAGCTCGCCGAGTTCTTCCGCGGTGAAACAGTCACCTGCATCGACGAGGTCTACCCCTGCTCCGGCCCCGACAGCAGCTGCCCCCCTCACGTCTCCGACGGCACCGACGGAACATGCACCCCCTACCCCGGTATCGCCGACGACGACCAGATCTATTACTGCGACAGCGGTGTAGAGGTGCGGCTCGCCCCCGCCGACGATGACCACACTCGCGAAGATCTCGAAGAGACCGGCGCCTGTATCGAAGACTCCTGGGGAGAAGGTGATCTGGCCGACACCTGTGTGGTCGACCGCGACTGGTACGACTGGATCGCCTGCCCCGGCCGCGCCGGTGCAATGCAGTTGCAGTGGGATGAAAGCCGCAACTGGTTCGCTGCGATCGGCGAGTTCCGCAGCATCATCCGCTACGTCACCGGCTCCGAAATCCAGGAACAGCAACAGGACGATCAGTCCGACGACAACCAACAGGCCCAAAACCAGGACAACGACCAGGACGAATAAGACCGAACAGAACTATCCTGTCGATTACATCGCACCGCCCTGGAATGAACACGCAACGGGCACCGGTTACACGCCGGAGCCCGTTGCGTTTTCTTTTGGTTCACAGCTCGTTACCTCACACCGGTTGGCAACATGCTCTGTTCCCGCTATTTTACTGTGGACCTGGCTCGAAAGATACGCGGGGAACAGCTATGCTGAGGTCATCTTGTTGAACCGATGGAGTACGTGATGGCTGACGACACGCCGAATAATGGCGTCAGCTTACGCCAGCAGAGAAAGCAACGGCGCCAGCTTCTGGGCAATCAACCCCCGGGGCGGTACTGCCACCACTGCTACAGCGCGCTGTTTGACTTCGAACTGCGCTGCATAAGCTGTGACGCCGACGCTCCCGATAATGGCTGGCCGAAGCTCGACGAACTCAACGACCCCTGGCTGGGCCGGGTGGTCTCGGAGCGCTATTTCATCTCCCGGCCTCTCGGCCGCGGCACCTCCGGGGACGTCTACCTGGCCGAAAGTCTGTCGATCTCGCGCAAATTCGCCATCAAGATCATTGCCACCAACAAGGATCGGGAACAGGCCGAACAGATCACGCAGCGGCTCGAACGCGAAATTGAGGCCCTCAGCCGGCTGCGCAACCCCCACATCGTCTCCTTCTACGAGTTTTTTGATCTGGCCGGTGGGTTTGTGGCCGCGGTCATGGATCTGATCGAAGGCGATACGCTGGAGTCGCTGGTACTGGACGGTGACCCACTGGACATCGACCGGGCACTGTCGGTTCTTCGCCAGATCTCGAACGGAATCTATGAAGCTCATCAGGCGGGGATGATTCACCGCGATCTGAAGCCGGAGAACCTGATGATCGAACGGCTTCCCGCCGGCGACGACTTCGTACACATCCTCGACTTCGGGATCGTGCGGCTGACCGACGAGCAGAACGTCAATCTCACTCAGGGCTTCATCGGCACCCCCCTGTACGCCAGCCCCGAACAGGCTCAGGGCAAAGAGGTGGACCACAGAAGCGACATCTACAGCCTGGGAGCGATTCTGTTTTTCATGCTCACCGGCCGCCCCCCCTTCGAGTCCGACAACGTCTACAAGGTGCTGCGCCAGCATGTGCGCACCCCGCCCCCGAAGCTGTCCGATGTCGGCGACAAGGACTTCCCGGCGCCTCTCGAAGAACTGACCACCCGGATGCTCGCCAAGCGCGCCGACGACCGACCCGACGATCTCTCGCAGGTCATTGCTCAACTCGATGAGATAGGCCAGAATCGCAACTCTGGATCCTATGCCGCCGTCGAGGGTGAGAAGACACGGCGAACCCTCTCTCAGAGCAAACGCGAGTCCCAGCGTCACACTCCTCTTTCCGGGATTATCAAGATTCCCAACGAGGGACCGAGCCCCGATGACCAACCCTCGGAGCCGAAGGAAAAGCCAAAAAAAGAGGTATCGGCGACAGATTCGGACCGCCAATTCAACCGCGACGAGCAGACCAGTTCCGCAACCATCCAGGCCTACGCTCAACGCGAGCGTGAACGCAATGACACACCGGCGTTCAATCGCAACGAAACACCACATTCATCCCCCTCCGTCGACCAGGCCAGCCCTGAAATCAGTTTCCACGGCACCGGGGACTCCAGTTCGGCGGCCACTGCGATTTCGTCGGCCACCTATCAGTTGCAGTCCAGCCCCTCCGAAACCCGAGCTTCCTACCACAATGGCAGCGGCAATTTTGCGATCTGCGAGCAGAGCACCGATGAGCTACTGCTGTTTGAAGCCGACTCATCACTTCCCAAGACCCTGGAGCTGTCGGGCTTCGATCAGTTGCACGCAATTGCGCTGGCAAACTCTCATCTGTACGTGGGCGATGCCAACGGCAACGTCGTAGCACTTCATCTTGACAGCGGCCGCGAAAACCGGCTGTACCAGGATGTTCGTCGCGCCCCGATCAGTACTCTGGCCGTTGATGTACACGAAAAATGCATCGTCGCCGGTTCCCGCTCCGGACGGGTGTACGTCAACCACCGCAGTGGCAACGCCCCAGGGGAGTGGAAACGCTTCCGAAGCGGCGATCCCGTCCAGTCGGTCACGGTCAACGATTCCGCCGATACCATCGCGATTGCACGCCGTGACAACACCGTCGAACTGGTGGGCATCTCCAACCCCCGGGTGCCCACCGGGAAGTTTCGCGTCGACGCTGCGGTGCACTCAATGGCCATCTCTCCCGACGATTATCTACTGGCCGCCGCGCTGGCCGACCGCTCCGTGGCGCTGTATCAGCTTCCCACCGGGCGCAAGATCCTGTCGCTGGAAGCAGAACACGTCGACGTGCTCGCTGTCGAATTCAGCGACGACAGCCACCCGGTGACCGTCTGTTCGATCGACCGCCAGTTGCAACTGCTGGAATTCGATCAGATCGGCTCTCCGGTCTCCTCCTGACTGCATTCGCAGTCCTTCTTGCGTACCCTCGACGGCGTCCTTGCCCATCCCGCCGCCCCGCAGTAAAGTAGTGTGCCAACAGGGGATTGACTTTTGCCGTCGGTCCCTCAACGCCAATCAACTGTTTCGGCCGGACGAGCTTATTTTCGAGTACTACCAGCCGTGAAATGGGGTACTACCGTGGCAATGAAATTGAACTACGCAGGAAGCACCGACGTCGGACGCAAGAGGGGGCACAACGAGGACAACCTCTGTTTGTTGCCCGAACAAAACCTCTACATCGCCGCCGATGGCATGGGTGGACACGCCGCCGGTGAGGTCGCCTCCCAGATCGCGGTGGATACAGTCGCCGAGTTCTTCGAGGAAACCGCCGAGGACGACGACCTGACCTGGCCCTACAAAATGGACAAGGATCTGAACTACCAGGAAAACCGCCTGGCGGCGTCCATTAAGCTGGCCAACCTACGGATCCACGAAAAGGCCGAAGCCGACCCCAGTACCCACCATGGAATGGGCACCACTATTGTCGCCACCTATATCAGCGATGACATGGTGTATGTGGGCCACGTCGGCGACAGCCGCATCTACCGGCTGCGCGGCGACGAGCTCGAACAGGTCACCGACGATCACTCCCTGCTCAATGACTACATCAAGATGAAAGATTTGAGTGAGGAAGAGATCGAGAACTTTCCACACAAAAATGTCATCGTCCGCGCCCTGGGCATGAAAGAGACCGTCCAGGTCGACGTAGACCACGAGAAACCGGAGCACGGCGACATCTATCTGCTCTGCTCCGACGGGCTGTGCGACATGATCTCCGACGACGAGATCCGCGAAATCATGCTCAAACACCGCAACGATCTCGACGCCTGCGTCCAGGCATTGATCGACGCTGCAAACGAAAGTGGCGGCAACGACAATATCACCGTTGTCCTGGTGGAACTCCTCAAAGAGGACTGACGCTGGTCTGCACATGGCCTCCTCCCTCGACGAAGCCTCCGAAGCAACTGGCCCCCGCCAACCCCGGGTGGTGATCCTCACCGGGCTGAGCGGCTCCGGCAAAACTACGGCGATCCGGGCGCTGGAGGACATCGGCTACTTTTGCATCGACAACCTGCCGGTGCCCCTTCTTCCCAAAGTGCTGGAACTGGCCGAAACCGGTCCATCACGCCAGGACTGGCGCCGAATGGCCTTCGTCGTCGACACCCGCGCCCATCATCATCTCGACGACGCCGAAGCGATCATCGCTGAGTTGCGTGACGAAGGCATCAGCGTCCAGATCGTCTTTCTGGAAGCAACCGACGACTGCCTGGTGCGCCGGTTTAGCGAAACCCGTCGGCGCCATCCCATGAGCGAAGGCGATACGGTACGCGAAGCGATCCGCCGCGAACGCAACCAGCTCGCCGATCTGCGTGCCTGGGCCGACATCGTCGTCGACACCACCAACCACACCCCTCATACGCTCAAGGACCTGCTCAAAGAGCATTTCTCCTCCGAGGAGGCCCCGGGGCTGTCGATCACAGTGCTCAGCTTCGGCTTCAAGCACGGATTGCCCGTGGAGTGCGATCTGGTGTTCGACGTGCGATTTCTGGCCAACCCACACTTCGTCGAAGACCTGCGCCCCAAAACCGGATTGGAACAACCGGTACAGCATTTTGTGTTGAGCCTGCCCGAAGCAGCACGCTTTCTGGCGCTGTTTCAGCAACTGGCCGAATTCATCCTGCCGATGTACGACCGGGAAGGAAAAAGCTACCTGACCATCGGCATCGGCTGTACCGGCGGAAAGCACCGCTCGGTGGCGATCTCGGAGACCATCGGCGACCGGCTTCGCGCCCGCGGCTGGCAGACCAACGTGCGCCACCGCGACGTTCCGCGATACAGCAACGACGACTCGTAGTCTCTTCTCGATGGCTCCCCCCCCTTCCAATACCACTTCCTGGGCCCCCGATTCGAAGCTGATGCTCTGGATCGCCGGAGCTGTCGTCGTTGTCATCGCCGCCGTCATCGGCTGGTGGCTCCACGAACCCGACGACGATCCCTACGCTGACCTCAGCGACGAAGAGATTCTCCAGAAAGCCGAAGCGTTCTACGAGTCGCGCCCCTACTTCGAGCGGCCCTTCCCCTACTCCGAGGTTCCGGAGGGAATGGCGGACATGACCTCCGAGACCTGCGGCAGTTGCCACGGCGAAAAATACCGGGAGTGGTCCATCTCTACCCACCGGCGCGCCTACAAAGACGACGCCCAGTTTATGGAAGAACTCGCCAAGTCCCGGGGCGAATACTACGAGGATCAGGATGCCGACTACGGCTGGATGTGTGTCAACTGTCACACCCCGATGGTCAACCAGCTCGAACAGCTGGTCATCGACCTGGAGGACGACGACATCGGCCAGCCGGTGTACGTGGACAATCCCTTCTTCGACGAAGAGATGCAGCAGGACGCCATCGGCTGTGCAACCTGCCACGTCGCCGACGGCACCGTCTACGGCCCCCGCGGCGACACCGACGCTCCGCACCCGGTCGAACGAGACGACCGGCTGACCGATGAGCGAAATTGTGTTCGCTGCCACCAGGCCGAAGAGGAATATCCCCAACACCTTCTTGGCTGCTACTTCACCACCGGCGACGAGTTCCAGCACAGCTCGGCGGCCGACGACGGCAAATCCTGCCAGCACTGCCACATGCCCGAGACCACCCGTCCCATCGCCGATGTCGGCGACGTCGAAGAACGCAACACCCGCCGCCACTGGTTCGGCGGCTCCCTGATCCCGAAACACCCTGATTTCGAAGAGGAAATCAGCGAGCTGCTTCCGATCTTCGGCTCCGGCGCCACGCTCTACCTCGACGCCCCCCCCGACGTCGACTGTGACGACAACCCCCTGGATTGTCTGGCCGTACGGGTGCACAACAAATACGCCGGACACCTCTTTCCCACCGGAGACCCCGAGCGTCACGTCGAGGTCGACGTCACCGTCACCGACGACGACGGTGAACCGCTGGCCGAAAAGTTCAAACGCATCGGCTCCAAGTTCCAGTGGTACCCGGAGCTAGAACTGCTGTCGGACAACCGCATCAAACCGGGTGACTCACTGTTCATCGACGTCGACTGGCCCGACACCGACGGTGAACTCCACGTCGAAATCGTCGCTTACAAGTACCGGATGTACGAAGACGACTTCGACTACCACGACCTCGAAAACCGCTACGTGCGGGGGCGTCACTTCCACACCTCCCAGTGGACCGTCGGTCCCGACGCCGACCCCCGGCTTGTGCGCATCGAAGACGACTGGGGCGAGCGCGACGAGCTCACACCGCCAAACCCACC
>SKMT01000648.1 GCA_007120915.1 Myxococcales bacterium
CAAACTTTTCCAGCCTCACTGAAACGGATGCAAGTTTCAATATTTCTGGAACTTTCCCGGAAAATATAATGCACTCTGCACCTTGACGCAGCGCGCCATGAGCCCAAGATAGATACCTGCAAGTTGGTTCTGTGGGCCGGTGACCGCCAGGGATGGATCACCAGCAGCCTATCCCGCCCTGACAGGGAGTCGGGCGGGCAGAAAGGAGCTGCGGTAGTTGTTGCTACCGTCCTTTTTGAGAACATGAGCGTTTCAACATATCCCCTCGTTGTTTTTCATCAGGAGGCATCAGTATGGCTACGGGTTCTGTCAAGTGGTTCAACAACGCCAAAGGTTTTGGCTTTATTACTCAAGGAGGAGAAGAGGACATTTTTGTTCATTACAGTCAGATTCAAGAAGAAGGGTTCAAAACCTTGAAACAAGGCGAAGTTGTTGAATTCGAACTGCGTCGTGGACCCAAAGGCCTTCACGCGGCCAATGTCGTTCGGATGAACGCCCACCACGATCAGCCCTCGATCTAGGTTTCCGATTCGGGAATCAACCCAAAAAGGCCACCTCCCCGGGGAGGTGGCCTTTTGGTGTTTCTAGCGCCTAGCGCCCAGAGCCCAGCGCCCAGAACCCAGCGCCTAGCGCCCAGAGCCCAGCGCCTACACATTGATCTCAATGCGCACCAGCTCGCTGCCCATGAACACGTAGTCGCCGTGTTCCAGAGCCTCGTCGCCGTCGATGATCGCGAAGGTGCCATTTTTGGAGTCCAGGTCGGTCAGCACCACTTCGCCATCTTTGTATTCGACCTTCGCGTGTTCCCGTGAGACGTGGCGGTCGTCGGCAAACAGCACGTCCGTTCCCTCGCGGCCGATGGTCAGACTGTTGTCGGCGTTGCAGTATGCCCCGGCCGGTTTGCGCCCTTCCAAAAGGTGGACCAGCCGAAATTTGTAGTTTTCGTTGGGGCTGGTGTAGCTGTGGGTGTCATCGGCGGTGATGTATTCGGACTGCAGGTTCAGCATTTCCAGGCGAAGCCGCTGCTGGCCGACCATAAATTCATCGCCGTCGCTGAGCGTGCGCGGCTCGTCGATGCGAATGAACGTGCCGTTGAGACTCTCCTCATCGCGCAGATACAGCTCGTTGGCCCGATAGAAAAACGTGGCGTGTTCGTCGTCCAGATACTCGTCGTCGGGAAACAGTATTACTCCCGTCTCCCGACCGGCGACGTGCTCCGTGGAGTTGAGGTGGTAGCTCAGCCCCTCCAGCCCCTCCCCGGAGATCAGAATCAGCTTCGCTCGCCCCGGCGCCTGCATGGCCCCGAAAAACAGCGTTTCATTCGCCTGCTCCCGCCCCTCCGAGCCGAAGCTGGCACCACAGCGCCCGCAGTAAAAGTGTTCCTCCGGAACTACCGCCTTGCAGTTGTTGCACAACCGGCTGCTCGACATGTCATCGCCTCCAGGGTCGCCCGTTTGAAGTCACGTTTTCCGATGTCCCGCGCCGCCACCCCGTGTCAACGACGCCACACCGCTCGCAGACTACGCCCAACTGCCATTTCCGATCAACCCGACTTGTGTTGCCGTCGTGCGACGCGGCCAATGCGGCCCGTTGCGTTTTCCAACCGCCGGGTTTTACGCGGTGTTTTCCATCCGCCGGGGTTTCCGGGGGGTTTTCCAATCGCCGGAGTTTCCGGGGGGTTTTCCATCCGCCGGGGTTTCCGGGGGGTTTTCCAATCGCCGGGGTTTTCCGGGGGGTTTTCCAATCGCCGGGGTTTCCGGGGTGTTTTCCAACCACCGGGTTTTTCGGACGTCCGAATCACGAGGGCAAGCCACGTGGCTGTCTACGTCGGCCTGAACTACGGCCGATTTGCTCGGGAGCACAAGGCATCCCTGCGCGGAGGTGGTTTCGACGCGTCGGAGTAATCCCACCACCGACCACCGACCGCCGACCACCGACCACCGACCGCCGACCGCCGACCACCGACCGCCGACTACCGACCACCGACCACCGACCACCGACCACCGACCGCCGACCACCCAACACCCACGTCCCCTGCGCCCTGGCAGGACGCGCTCCCACTCACGACCCGTCGCCCAGCACCTGCAGCGCCTGGCGGACACTGCGCCGCAACAGCGGCGGTGCATCGGCTTCGATGTCCCGAAGCTGATCACGAGCCCCCGTCAGTTCCAGTGCTGCTACCGCTCGCACCGCCGCCAGTTGCACGCCGCTGTCATCATCGGCAAGCCGCTTCTTGACGGCCTCTCGCAGCTCGTCGTCCAGCTCATCGCCGCTGTGGTAGTTCGCCGCAACTGCTGCGAGTGCCCGGCGGCGAACCTGCGGGTCGTCGTCGCGAAGCTGCTCGACCCCGGCGCGCTCTTCATCCTCCCGCCATTCGCCCTCGACGATGGCTTCGATGCGCCGCGCCCACTCGACGTCGGGGTCGTCGGCGATGCGCACCGCCTCTTCGGCTACATCGACGAGCGCGTCGTCAGCCCACAGCGGCCGGTCTTCGACGGCGTCCCGATTCTCGTACCATCGGTGCTGTAACCGCCGGCCCTTCTGACCGTCGTCCTCATTGAGCAGTTGCGCCAGGCCCCTGGCGACCGCTCCGACGTTCTGTGAGTCTTCGTCCACACGCCGGTCACCGACGCGACCCCGTCGAACGTCACGGACAAGCGACACCGGATCGAACTCCCCGGTGGTCCAGTCGAAGTACCGCGCCTCCTGTCGCCAACTGATCGTCAGACTTCCCGGCCGAAGCATCCGCTCCAGCCCCGCTTCGCCCCACCGTGCAGCCCGATCGTCTTCGCCGGCGGCGAGCTCCCACAGAAATCGCGCTGCCTCTTCGTTTTCAAAGCCCGCCAGCGCCACCGCCGCCAGTCTGCCCGCGTCATCACTTCGCGTCGCTGCGATCTCTTCGAGCAACTCTCGCAGCTCATCGTCTCCCGAAACACCGACGACCCGCTCGGCCAGTATCAACAGCGCTTCGAGCTCATCGTCTTCTTCAGCAAGCCGCGCCGCCACCGCTTCGACGACCTCTTCGTCCGGATCGTGATGGCGAAGCGCCAGCGCCGCCACCGCCACATCCAGCCCCGCATCGCCGTCGCGAACAACCTCGGTGAGCGTCTGACGCGCACGGTCCGACTCGTTGTGGCCCAGCGCCCACAGAGCCAGCAGCCGCCTGGTCGACGCCCCCCCGTTGATCATCTCCCGCAGTGGTTCCACAAGCTGGTCGCTACCGATTCGCGATGCGGCGACGATGGCAAAGTTACGCACCTCTTCGCGGTGTTGCCCGCCGATCATCCGCACGAGCTGCCCGCTCGCCGCGTCGATCTGCATCTCCGTGACCATCCTCAGCGCCCGCGCTACTGTCGCCGCATCGTCGGCCGTGAGCTGATCGACCACCAGCGTGGCCGCCCGCCCACCCAGCGCGTAGAGCTGCTCGTCCGCCTGTTGTCGCTGCTGAACGGTTCCGTGATTCGCCTCGAACACCAGCCCACCGGCGAGCCGGTCGTACAGATTCGACAACAGCCGCGCGTGTTCCGGGTCCACGGGCAGCCGCATCCCCAGCGGCGCCCACTGCCGCTCCAGCGCGTCGAGCCGACCCTGCTGATGCGCCATCCGCAGCATTTCATCTCCGGCGTCGCGCACAAGCTGCGTATCCGCTCCACTCTCGATGACCGCCATCAGCGCCTCTCTTGCCCGCGCCGTCTCCCCCTGTTCGACGAGCCCCTCTCCCAGCTTAAACTGCACCGCGTCGGCGTCGGGATCGATGTCCACCGCCGTCTCGAAGTGCTCAATCGCCTCCTGTAGCTCACCGGCTTGCCGGTAGATGTCGCCCAGGTGCTCATGGGCGGACGCGTCGGCCGGATCGGCTTCGAGCCGCCGAGTCGCAAAGCCGACGGCCGCGTCGAAATCGCCGGCCTCCACGGCGTAGTCGGACTTGCGCTCCAGAAGCTCTTCTGGTCGCTCTTCTTCCAGCTCTTTTAATTGGCTGACAATCTCGAGCGCCCGGTCATAGTCGCCGACCCGCAGGTACACCCGTTCCAGCGAGTTGAGCACAGTGACGCGTTGATCCGACGACAGCGACTCGGTCTTCAAATCCGTCAGCACGTCCACCGCATCGTCGTAGTCGCCGGTCTGAATGTGGGCGGCAGCCACAAACAACGCCGCCTGACGTGCCTCTTCGCCCTCACCTTCCGCCTCGCTGCGCCACTCTCGTAGCCTGGTGTCGAGCCGGCGGCGCTGCTCGTACAACTCCACGATCCGCGAGCGCGCCTGGTGGCGCCGGCGCTGTTCCTTACTGATATCGAGAAGCCGCTGCCACTGCTCGATGGCGTCGGCCCACTCTTGAGCCCGCTCCAGCGCCCGCGCCTTCGAATGCAACAGCCGCTCGTCGTCGGGGTTGGCCTCCAGAAGCTGCCGATACACCTCGATTCCCGGCTCGATCAGCCCCCGTTCTACCAGCACCTCCGCCTGCCGGCGCATCCCGTCGGTTTCGCCCAGCATCGACTCCGGGAGCTTCTCCCAGATGTCGACCGCCCGTTGTTCGTCACCTCGCTCGAAGAAAAAATCCCCGGCCTCGATGATTACCCCCTCTTGCTCCGGGCTTCTCTGAAGCGCCCGTTCGTACACTTCGGCGGCGTCGCCGTGAAAATTCCACCGGTCCATCTCTTCGGCGATCTCCAGAAGCAGCCGCGGGCGCGCCGAAAAATCACGGCCCGCCTCTTCGAGCACCTCCGCGGCCTCGTCGCGCTCGCCGAGTTGGATGTGATGTTCGGCAAGCTCGATGCGGTAGCGCGTTTCGTTCGGCGATGCCTCCACAAGCTGCTGCAAAACCTCGGTGATCTCCCGGTCCTCTCCAAGCCGTTCCAGCACCCGGATCGCCCGCTGACGCGGTTGCGTGGCACGCCGATCCGCCCGGCTGATGCGCTGATACACCTCAAGCGCCTCCTCCAACTGCCCCAGCTCAGCGCGCACGTCGGCCACCAGCATCTGCCGGTCCGTCCCGCCGCGCTCCCAGCGCTGCCCGTAGTCCTCCAGCAACTCGTCGAGCCTGCCATCCTGGCGGTACAGATTGACGATCTCGCCGCGGATCTCCCGGGCGATCCAACTGTCCGCGCGCACCAGCCCCTTCGCCTCGTCGTAGGCATCAAGCGCCTCCTCCACCTCGCCTTTCGTCTCCAAGACCTCAGCCTTGTCGCGCAAAAGGTTCGCCTTCTCCCTGGGGTCACCGGCGACCAGCGGGCGCAACTGCTCATACTGCTCAATTGCCTCATCGAGCTGCCGATACTGCACCAGAAGCTGCACGTAGTCCTGGCGTACGTGCCGGTCGCGCCGGTCCTTGTCGATGCGGCGTTCGTAAAACTGAATGCCCCGGTCGAACTCACGCTGCGAAAACGCCAGCTCGCCCAGATCTTCGAGAAGCTCAAGTCGCCTCTGTCTGTCCGCCTCCCTCTCCAGCGCCTCTTCGAAGTCCTCCATCGCCGCCGCCCGCTCGCCGAGCACAAGCTGCACGGTACCTCGCCCCAGCCATCCGCCCGCCCGGTCCGCGTCCAATTCGACGGCCCCGTCGTAGTGGCCGTATGCCTCTTCGTAGTCGCCGCGTTCCCGGCGCAGATGACCCAGAATCAACTGGATGTTGATGTTGTCCGGCTCCTCATCGGCCATCCCCTCATAATCCTCAATCAGCCGCTTTAGCCCTTCGCCGCGGCCCACGTGCTCCACCAGCCGTTCCAACGCCAGTTGCGTGGACGGGTCCTGCTGGAGCATCTGCCGGTAGCGCTCCACGATCTGAGCCTGCCGATCGTCGTCGGCACGCGCCCCCCAGTCATCTGCATGAATCTGCGCCGGCGCCACCACACACAACGCCGCCACCGCGACGGCAGCGACCACCACCGTCCATCCCGTCGCGTTCTGGCTATTGTTGGTCATCCTCGCTGCCACCATCCGTCTCGTCGTGCTCGTCGGCCCGCTCCAGATCCACATAGTAACGATGGTCGCGCAAGAACTCGATGATCGCGTCGGCGGCCTGCTCTATCTGCGCGCCCATCCCCGGCTCGGCGAGTATCGTCTCCGTGCGAACCCCTTCGTCGGCGGTGTCGATGCGCACCGTCAGTTCGCTCTCGAAGGGAAACCGCCGCGTCTTCAACTGCAACGCCTCGATCTCGCGAAGATCCGCCTCCCCCCGCGCGGGCTGACGAAACAGCCGCGGCACCTCGGCGATTACTCTGCGCGAGTTGCCATCGAACACCCACCGGTCGCGGCGCAACACCCGCAGCACTCCCCACAGAAAACAACCCAAGAACACCAGAGACAGAATCGACAGCCAGAACAGCCCCGTCACCGGCTCCTCCGCTCTGTACCGGCCGATGTAATCGGGCAGAAAGAACACCCCCGCGATCAACGCCAGCCAGGGAAATATCTTTATGCCCCGGAAGGTTCCCGCCACCACCCGACCCCACAGGGTCAGTTGCACGGTCAACTCTCCCGACTCTTCGTTTAACTCCAGGCGCTTGGCCATCGTATGCTCTCTCTCCAGCACAATCGGTTCAACGAATCCGTTCAGCACAACTTTTGTTCAGCGTCTGCGTGCCAAGCGCCCAGCACCCAACACCCAGCGCCCAGCACCCAGCACCCAGCGCCCAGTGCCCAGTGCCCAGTGCCCAGCGCCCAACACCCAGCACCCAGCGCCCAGTGCCCAGCGCCCAGCACCCAGTGCCCAGCGCCCAACACCCAGCACCCAGCGCCCAGTGCCCAGCGCCTAACAACCACCCGCTTTATCCCCGCCTCCATCCGTAGTAACAAGAAAGGAACTGTCCGCGGTGTTTCCACCCACCCGCGCCCCTCTTGCACGCCAGTTGATGCATGGTCGTAAAGCTGAGCAAAAGACGTGTCAGTGTCGCTCCCTACCGGGCCGTGCTGTGGAGCGTGGTCGCCATCGTCGCATTTCTGGCCCTAATTCAGCACCGCCCCATCACTCTGGAAGGCGACCTGGATCTGGCCGACGGCACACAGCTGACCCACAGTACCGACGCCGATGTGGTGGTGGTAGTCGACTACGAGGCGATCCGTCAAAGCGGGGACACCTTCGACACCCGCGACTTCTCGGCGGGATGGATCGACATCTTCTACCGCGAAATCGGTCCCACCTCCGTGGCCACCCCCGAGACGCTCGACGAAAGCCTGATTGAAAACTCACGGGTCATCGTTCTGACCCGCAGCGTCAGCGCCGACTTGCCCGACACCATTCTGGAACGAATCCGCGAAGAGGTGCTCGACGGGACCACCGTGGTCGTCGAACGGCCCGAAGACCGCGCCCGCGAGCTCTTTTCGGCCGACGGCGACGCCGGTGAACGCCAGGGCCATGAGATCACCCACGTCGAGGGGCTGGGCGAACCGTTCGACGAACAACTCAAACAGATGCCCATCCTCGCCGATTACGTCGGCTCCACCTCCCCTCGCGACGACGCCACCACCCTGCTGGCCATCGACGGCGCCCCGGCGGTGTACGCCGCCGAATTCGGCGACGGCCACGCCATCACCGTCGACTTCGATCTGGGCCGGCAGACCGTGGCGATGCAGCAGGGCCGGCCCGAAGACGATTTCACCGTCACCGCCGACGAAGCCCGACGCCCGCCCACAACCCGCCAGCTCGTCGCCGACGACGATCTGTTGGGCGCGCCGGTTCCCTATCTGGATCTGCTGAACCGATTTCTCGTCCACCAGGTCATCGCCCCCCGCGCCGGCATCCCCTCCATCTGGCCCTATCCCGACGGCGCCGCCGGCGCGGTGATCTTCGCCCACGAAGACTGGCGGCTCGGCGACGGCGGCAGTTGGATGATGGAGCAGGAGCAAAACCGCGGCGGTTCCTCCACGCTGCTGACCACCGCCGACTCCGGGATGACCGAAGAGGGCGCCCACACCGTCGCCGACTACGGCGGCCAACTGGGGCTTGCCTGGCGCATCCCCGACCCGGCGATCGCGCACTACGAACCGCTCGGCTTCGGCTCGTTCCAGCCCTTCCGTCGCCCCATCGACCTGCAGGCCCAGCGCGACCAACTCGTCGACGCCATCCCCCAGGGAAGCATTGGCACCTCCCGGGCACTCGGCGGGGTGTGGGACCACCACTGGTCCACCCCCATGGCCGCCCTCGCCGAGCTGGGCATCCGCGCCGATGTCAGCTACGAGGCGCCGCCGTACCGCGGGTTCGCCTTCGGAAGCGGCAAGCCCTACCTGCCGCTCAACGACGAAGGGCTGCCACTGCAGATCCGCCAGTATCCAGTCGTCGCGCCCGCCAACGCCGACCGGGGCCCCGAAATCGCCGAGCTGCTCGCCGCCAGCTCCAAGGGCCACCACCAACTGTTGACCATCGGCTCCCGGCCCTCCTGGTACGCCGACTACCCCGACGTCGACCGCTTCGAGAAGTGGCTCGCCTTGTTCGATGACATCCAGCAACATAACCACGACATCGTCAGCGTCTCCGACTACGCCAGCTACCAGCGCACCCGCCGCAACATCTCCCTGAGAAGTCGCGTAGACCATTCGGAAGCGCTACCCGACGACCTTCAAACCTCGGACACCGGGCCCGACCACCGCGCCGATCTACTCCGCATCACCGCCGACGCCAGCCGCCGCGGCATGGAGCTGATGGTCCCCACCCACCTGGGCGACGCCGAGTTTTTCGCCGCCGTCGAGGGCACCGAGCGCGTCGGCGACGACCTGATCGTCAACGAATTGGAGACCGAAACCGACGCCTTCTCGGGCATTGAATTTCTGCGCGTCGAGCTGGAACGCGGATTCAACAGAATGGAGTTTTATTATCGGTGATTTGATGACACATGCATTTGGAGGTCCGGGGGTTACGCGCACCTCCCTATTTCGGCATTCCGGGGGTTACCCGTACCTCCGATCCCCGAACTCCTTTCGGCCGGTGGCCTACAGTCGGTCGGGGCTACGCTCTGGCGGACGCACCTCCACGGGTTCGCTACGACTCCACGCAACCGACCACCGATAACTAACAACCACTAACCAATAACCGACCTCTGACATGAGCCGGACGGAGACAATCTGGGAGCAGATGCGCTGGGACCTGTTGGCACTTCTGGTGCTGATCGTGGTCGCCGGTGGGTGGGCGATTTTGCAGGAGCCGACGTTCCAGCCTTCAGAATCTCCGACGTCAGAGGGCTCCAAGCCCCCGCACCACAGCGAAGGCGACGTACTGCTCGTGCTTCCCACCGCCCCTCCTGCCGAGGCGCGCGACATCGAGACGCTCGACTGCACCTTCGGGTGGTTCAACGCGCTGCGCCAGCACTTCGGCACCTTTGCGACCACCGACGCCGACAACGTCTCCCCTCAACTGCTCGCCGGTCACAGCGTGGCTGTCGTCCCCGCCCGCGTCGCCTCCGAGGTCTCCACCAGCGTGCGTGAGCATCTCGCACAATTCGCCCGCAACGGGGGCCAACTGATCGTGGAGATGCCCCGCGACGGCGCCTGGGCGTCCATCACAGGAGTCGCCCCGGGCGCCGGCGTCCAGCGGGCCCGCTCCATCACCGCCGCCGAGGGGCTGGGCGACCACGGCGCGGTCCGTGAGCATCTGCTCGACGTGCCGCTTGCCGGCCATCGGCTCCAAAGCCCCGAGTTGGAACACCGCCCGTCGGGACCGGTGGTCTTCGACGTCGAGGAAGATCCGGGCCTGATTGCCGAGCCCCTCGACGATGGCATGGTCTACGCGTTGATGTTCGATTTCGCCTGTTCGCTCACGGCGATGTACCAGGGCCATCCCACCGAGGATCTGCGCTTCGGCTCCCCCGACGAACCAGATGTGCAGTTTCTGTCCGCCGACGAGCGCGTAGGCGACGAAGCGTTGCTCGACGGCGGCGTGCCCTACGCCACGGTGTTGAAGCGGGCGCTCTTCGACCGGCTCTCCGAGCCCCGGCCCACCGCCCGTCTTTGGCCCTATCCCGACGACTACAGCGGCGCGGCGATGACCACTCACCCCGCCCCCGAAAGCCCGCGGCCCGCATTCGCCTTCGCCGACCGGGCGCGCAAACAGGACGCCGGCTCCACCATCATCGCCGCCGCTGACCGCTTCACCGCCGACCACGCCGCTGTTGCCAACCAGACCAACGCCGACGTCGGGCTGTTGTGGATACTCGGCGAGCGTCGCGACCCCATCACCGAGGGCGCCGGACTCGGCGCGATCCAGCCCTGGCAGCGGGAGCTGAACCTGCCCCGGCAGCACGGGCTGCTGGCGATGTCGTTGCAGGGAGATGACGGCCCGCGGCTGGTGCAGACCGAAGAGAGCATGATCCACGCCGACTGGGATACGACGTTCCGCAAATTTACCGCCGCCGGGCTCGACATCGACACCAGCTTCGGGCCCACCAAACCGGATCAGTGGGGCTATCTGTTCGGCACGGGCATGCCCTTTCACCCGCTGGACACCCGCGGCCGGCCCCTTCCGGTGTTGGAGATGCCCTATGCGCTGGGCGGGGCCAACCTGACCACCGCCCGGCTCAGCGAACTTCTGGAAAAAAGCGAATCGGAGTTCCACCAGCCGATCACCGTGAACCTCGGCGCCGATGCGATGGCCCGAAAGCCCTCGGTGGGCCTGATGGCGGGGTTCCGCGACTTTCATGATCTGAGCCGCCAACACCACCACTGGGTAACCACCGTCGGCGACTTCGTCGACTTTCAGTCCGCCCGGCGCCGCTCCGTGCTCACCAGCCAGTGGTCCGAGCCACGCCGGCGGCTGACCGTCTCCGTCAACCTCATCGGCGCCCGCCTCGACTCCGCGCCCGACGGGGCAGTCGCCACCGTGGCGCTCCCCGCCCACCACGACGGCGAGCCCATCAAACAACTGGACGTCGACGACGACGAGATCACCCTGGGCGAACCGACCGCCACCGGACCCGGCGACGAAGTGCTCGTCGAGCTGCCGCCGGGCCGCCACGTGCTCACCGTCTACTACCACTCCCCGGACGACGACGAGGACGAAGAAGACGACGGATCCTGACCGCCTCCCCCACCGCCGGGACCGCCGCCGTCGGGGCCGGGTTTATCGTCGTCGGGCACCCGATAGATCGAGGTGTCTCCCGGCCGATAGCGAGGCCCGCGCTCAGGAGGCTCCGCCGACAGCTCCGATCCCACATCCTCCGGGTGCTGCCGCAACGGCGGGCCCGAATCCCCACCGGGGCCGGTCTCGCGGAACGTCTCCATCTGCTCCCGCGACTCGGCGGTGATATACACCGCCCCCCACCACAGAAACGCCAGATAGCCGATGACGGTATTGACCAGCCAACCGCCGGCCAACCCCACCGGCACCGCCAGCACGTCCCTCGCGAACACACCGGACAACAGGCCCATCACACAGCCCATCAGCCCCAGCGCCAGCACCGCCACCACCACCGCCGACAACAGAAGCGCCCACTCCCGGGTCGCCCAGATCGCCGAGCGGCGAAGCCCGTCCAGAATCGTGTCGCCCCTCGCGGCGACCAGATAAGGCGCAAAGGCCAGGAAAAACAGCGCCACCAGCCCCGGCAACACACAGAGCACAAACCCGATGCTGACGATCAACAAGAACACGATGGTAATCGACAGCGACGACCAGAACCGCCCGAAGACATCCTGAGCCACAGCCCCCCAGTCGCGCACCGCTTCCGCCCCACCCAACGCCACGTCGCGAAGCGTGTTCAGCAGCGCCACGCGAAACGCCAGGATCACCACCATCTGCACCACCCCGATCCCCTGGGCGATCATCCCACCGGCGGTGGCCGGATCGGCGGTGCCGAACAGCCAGACCGTCAGAACCCCCAGCGCCACGAACCCGAAGTCCACCAGCGCAATCGCCAGCCAGGGCACCAACAGCGACGGGGTTCCCTCCCTACCGAGCTGCACGAAGTTATCGAACAGCGCCTCGATGGAATTTTTCGACCGATCTTCGACTCTTTCGACCACGTCGTCCCCCCTGGGAATGATTGCTCGTCGAGCACTGACGACCCCCGTGTTGCGTACCAGTGGCACCAATGTTACCCGTTACCACTTTTGTGCACGCGCCCCCGTAGCCCAATTGGCAGAGGCAGCGGACTTAAAATCTGTACAGTCCGGGTTCGAGTCCCGGCGGGGGTATTCCTCCAGTGCTTGTCTAAAACGTAGCCACGCACTGACTGAAACGAAAATCGCCGACAACCAAAACTTGACCACCTGAACGGTCCGACAATCGAAGTTGGTCCACTGACTGGTCCAATTTTGGACCAGATTTTGGACCATCAACAGACAACCCCGACCACTGCCACAGAAGGCGATGGTCGGGGTTTTCTGCGTTCAAAGGCGGGTGACCCCCATCCACATGAGCCCGCTCACACACCTGTTCAAGCGGTCCAGTCGAACTGTTCCCGTACATTGCGCACCAGCTCTTCCAGTCTATCAGGATCATTCTGGACCAGTTCCACAATCTCCGGTGGCACGCCACCACCGTCTTCGGCTTTCAGCCATCCAATGACAGGCATCTGGCGGTATACGTGCCGATCGGTGCCAATACGGATATCCCCCAACTCCACAGCCGGGGGAGGTGGGTCACCCTTGAGCTGGACAACCTCGACATCCGACGGGTCGG
>SKMT01000199.1 GCA_007120915.1 Myxococcales bacterium
GATATGGGCGATCGGTTCGACCTCGGTGGAACCGTAGAGCACCCGGATTTCGGCGTTCGGCGCGATGGCTTTGAAACTTTGAAGATCGTCGTTGGTGATCGGGGCACCTCCGGTGACGACACGGCGCAGATCGCCAAGCTCGATGTCCTGGTCGGCACAGCAGTCGGCGACTGCACGAAGCATCGACGGCGAAAGCGTGGTGCAGCGAACAGCGCCGTGGACCAGTTGGTTGGTCAGAATCAGCGGGTCATCATCGGTGGGCGAGCCCACGTCGATGGCGGGAATGGTGGTGGTCGTGCCGCCGGCGAGGTTGTTCAGCGAGAAGACGGGAAACGCCGGCAGGTCGACGTCGTCGTCGCGATAGGGGATCACGCGGTCGAGGGCTCTATGCTGCCCGGCGAGGAATCGGTGGGTGCGGTTTGCTCCCTTGGGCTGTCCGCTGGAACCGGTGGAGTAGGTCACCAGCGCGGTGTGGTCGCCGCGCACAGGTTCCAGTCTCCGGCGTGGCGCAGACTCCTGCAACTCGGCGAGCGGGATGCGGTCGGTGTCGCCGGTGGCGTCGGCGCTGATTTTCAGCGGGATCTGGGCGACCGCCGGTATCTGACGGCCCAGCTCAAAGGCCCGTTCAACGCTGATGATCGCCTTCGGGTCGACCTGGCGGATGCTCGTTGCAAGTTGGCTTCGCCGCGCCCAGGACTCCAGAAACACGGCGATCGCGCCGTTTTGAAGCACCGCCAGAAGCGACTGGTACAGCGGCGGCGACATGGGCAAAAAGATCACCACCCGGTCGCCTTTTTCGATCCCTAACTGTTGGAGACCGCCGGCGGTGCGTCGGATCCGGTCGTGCAACCCGGCGTAGGTCATCGTTTCGTGCTCAAGGGGCGTGGCGACGGTATGATCCCATTCGTCCAGCGTTTGCTGGGAAATCCACTTCAGCGCCGTTTTTTCGGGAAACCGGCGGCGGTGGCTCTCCAGATAGATCAGCAGATTGTTCGCCGGGGATTCACCGGTAGAAAAGCCAATCTGGGCGGGGGTGTTCGTTGTGTTCAGCATCGTTGATCTCCGTGGTTCAAGGGCGATGGTTACAGGACGATGTTGCGGGCTCGCATCTGACGGATCTGACGAATTGTCGGATCTCGTCGAAAGGTGATCTGTTCGTCAGGCGCGGTGTTGGGCCGGCCGTCGATGCGACCCTGTGCGTCAATTTGTTCGACCACCTGGTCCAGCGCCCGCGCCTCGGTGGGGCTGGCCCAGTAGGGAAGCCGGAAGTAGTCGCGGCTTTGCCAGTCGGTGTGCTCATGGACATGCAAAATCCGTCCCTTGTCGATCTCGGGGGTCATCTCGTGGATGGTGAACCCCGGGTTTCGCCCCTCGTACAGCGCCCACAAGTCGCACATGGTGCCCCGGTTGTAGGGGAGAATCCCGTGGTGGATGTTGATACAGCCGAGCCGAGGCAGTTTGAGTGCGTCTGTACTAAAAATGCACCGGGTACGGGCGTTGATGATCAGATCGGGGTTCAGCGAATGAAGCTGGTCCATGGTTTCTGCGGCGTTGATGTCGTCGGTGTAGATTACGGGGACTCCTCCGCGGTGCAGCGAGGCGAAGGGATCGCTGAACTTCGCGCGACAGGCATTGTTGAAGAGGATCGCCGCCAGATTGCGCGCGCCTGCGGCGTAGAAGAGGGGGAGTTTGGCAAAGAGGCCGGCGCCGGCGGTGCGGATGACCACCAGCCCCACAAGCCGGTGTTCCCACCGTTTGTGCAGGTCGGTGAGCAGCCGTCGGTAGTTGTCGCGCACGTAATTGGCTTCCGATGTCACAAGTACGATTCGCATGGTGTTGCCGGGCGCAGGGTGCGGTTGCCGGGCGAGTGTCTGTACTCGGTCGTTGCAAGCTGTGGGCCAGGCTATCCCCCCATCGGTGGTGGCGTCCGGCACGGGTGTTGCTTTGGGAAGTGGGCGAGATGCGCTGGAACATGACCCTGAGCAACGGAGAAGACCATGGCGATTGCACAGACCGACTTCACGCCCGTAGAGACTGCAGCAGTTGAGAGTGAGCAGACTCGAGAACGTTCGTTCGTGCTGGTGCCCGGAAATAATGACGCGGTCACCGCCGATCGCTGGGGCGGAAAGGCAGCAAAGCTCGCCGAATTGGATCGGCTCGGCGCCAGGGTGCCGGCGTGGTTTGGAGTGGCTGCCGACGCCTTCGAGGAGGCGATGCGCCGCCGGGGGTTGTTCGACGAGATCGCCGCGCAGTTCGACGGCGTCGATCCCGGGGACGACCTGACGGCGCGGTGTGACCAGGTGCGCCGACGTCTCGAAGCGCTGGTGTTGCCGCCGGCGGTGGCTGCACAGGTCGAGCAGGCTGTGCACACCACCTTCGACGACGATGCACTGGTGGCGGTGCGCTCCTCGGCATCTGATGAAGACGGCGCCGACCATTCGTTCGCCGGGCTGCACGACAGTCTGCTATTTGTGCCCACCGATGAGATCATCGACGCCATCCGCAGGGTGTGGGCCTCCGCCTTCAGCGAACGGGCCGTGGGCTATCGGCTCCGAAACGGTCTTGAGCCAGTGGATGTACGCATGGCGGTGGTGGTCCAGAAGATGGTCGACGCCGGGGTCAGCGGTGTGGTGTTTACCGTCGACCCGACGAGCGACGACGTGGAGACGGTGATCATCAACAGCGTCTGGGGGGTGGGCGAAGGGCTGGTGGGCCACGGGTTTTCTGCCGACTCCTATCGCATCGACAAGACGGATGGTTCGGTGCAACGGGAGATCGTCGAGAAGAAGCAGAAGCTGGTGTTGGACCGCCGAACCCATAAGGGGCTTCGAGAAGAGCCGGTTGGCGAACGAGCGCAGACGCGCCCCACGCTGAATCCACAGCAGGTCGAGCAGATCGGGGCGTTCGCCCGGAGGCTCGAAGAGCACTTTCGGCGGCCCCAGGACATCGAATTTTGCGTAGATGCTCGGGGGGATGTCTTCTGGCTTCAGACCCGGCCGGTGACGACCGTGGGAAGCCGCGGGCCGGCGGCGGGCCAGCGTCAGTTGTGGGACAACTCCAACATCATCGAGAGCTACTCCGGGGTGACCACGCCGATGACGTTCAGCTTCATCGAGCACGCCTATACCATCGTCTACCGGTGTTTCGCCGAGGTGATGGGTGTGCCGGAGCAGGCGGTGCGAAAGAACATGCCCGTATTCGAAAATATGCTGGGGCTGATCCGCGGGGAGGTCTACTACAACCTGCACAACTGGTACCGGCTCATCCGCATGTTTCCCGGGTTTCGGTTCAGCAGCGAGTTCATGGAGTCGATGATGGGGGTCGACGAGTCGCTGGATGTGTCCGAAGAGCAGCTCGAAGCGTCGTTTTTCGAAAAGGCCGCCGATCTGGGAGCGGTGGCGAAGCTGGTGGCGCGGTCGTCGGCAAATTTCGCCCGTATCGACAGCCTTTCCGAACAGTTCGAGGAGCACTTCGACGAGCATTACGAC
>SKMT01000029.1 GCA_007120915.1 Myxococcales bacterium
CGACATCGACACCGACACCGACACCGACACCGACACCGAGCCCGAGCCCGAGACCGAGACCGAGACCGAGACCGAGACCGAGCCCGAGACCGACACCGAGACCGAGCCCGAGCCCGACACCGAGACCGAGCCCGAGACCGACACCGACACCGAGACCGACCTCGGACTCTCTCAGTAATTGACACCCTGCCGCGCGCTATTTACAAGGAGGCGCCAGCCGGCTGGTGTTGTCCACCCTCGCCCTGGATTTACGTTCTAGCGCCCCGGACTGCTCGTGGCCGAACGGCGACTTCGCTCAAGGACGCTACTCGACGATGCTCGACGAAATTGCAGACAGACGACTGGTCTTCATCACCGGCAAAGGCGGTGTCGGAAAGAGTACCGTTACCGCGGCGTTGGCACGCGCTTTGGCCCGTGACGGCCGCCGCGTGCTGGTGCTCGAAACCGACACCTTCTCGGCGATGGAAGATCTGTTCGACTACGAGTCCACCGGGCTTGAGCCGGTGATGATCAGCGAAGGGCTGTACGCGTCGAATCTGACCTCCGAGGAATGCTTCGTGGCCACCCTTCGTCGATTCGTTCCCAGCGAACGCATCGCCCGGGCGGTGATCAACAACCGCATCGCACGGGTCTTCTTCAAGGCCGCCCCCTCGGTGGATGAAGTCACCATTCTCGACCAGGTACGTGAGTTCTTCGAGAAGACCGACGACGCCGACCAGCCCTACTACGACCACATCCTCGTCGATCTGCCTGCCAGCGGGCACGCTGTGACGTTTTTGAACGTCCCGGCGACGATGCACGGGATGATGCGCGGCATCGGCCCCATCGCCAATATGTCCGGCCAGGTCGCCGATCTGATCGCCGACGAGAGCACCACCGCCCTCATCGCGGTCTGTCTGCCCGAGGAGATGCCGGTCAACGAAACGATCGAACTGGCCGACGATGTGGTCGAAACGCTGGGCAGGCCGATGGACCTGGCGATCGCGAACATGGTCCACCGCACTCCCCTCGACGACGATATCCGTCCGGTCTTCGAAGAGCTGCACCGCCGGGTGCGCGACGAATATCCCAACGTGGAAGGGCTGTTCTTCGACGACGAGGATGGACGCGACGACGACACCGCCATCGCCCGGCTCGTCGAGGGCAATGCCCTGGCCGTCGGCTGGGCCAGGCGCGACCGCGAATACCTCGACAAGCTACACGCCGAGCTCGACGCGCCGGTGCTCGAACTGCCGATCTTTTACGAAAGCGCCGGCTCCGACATCGTCGAACGCATGGCCCGGATGCTCGCCGGTGAAACACCGGAGGGCGCCTTCGAGGCCCGGGCCTCTTCGGCATAAATTGGTGCGATGATACGTCTGTTGTTTGACTGCTGACTCGTCTTCTCAGGAGCACCCTGGTGAACTCTTCGGCCCCCAGCCAGATTTCCGCCGATACTATCCGCAACGTGCTGGACGACGGACGTCTCATCGTCTGCGTCGGCCCCGGTGGTGTGGGCAAGACCACCACCGCCGCCGCGCTGGGACTTCGCGCGGCGATGGCCGGGCGAAAGACCATCGTGTTGACCATCGATCCCGCCAAACGACTCGCCAACAGTCTCGGGCTACAATCACTGACCAACGACCCTCAGCAGATCGACCTGCAGAGCGCCGCCAGCTCCGAGGAGGCCAGCCGCTACATCAACGGCGCCGACAACGACGAGGACGGCGAGCTGTGGGCGATGATGCTCGACTCCGAGCAGACCTTCAACGACCTGATCGCCGAGTACGCCCCCGATGACAACGCCCTGGAGAGGGGCCGGGAGAACAACATCTACAAGCTGCTCTCCTCCGCGCTGCACGGGATGCAGGAGTACATGGCGCTCGACAAGCTGCACGATTTGTACACCGGCGGCTACTTCGACCTGGTGGTGCTCGACACCCCACCGACGAAAAACGCCCTGGAGTTTCTCGAAACCCCCGACCGCGCCGCCACCTTCTTTGACGAGCGCATCATCAAGTGGTTTCTGCCCAACCGCTCCGACGGCGGGTTCTTCAGCCGCGTGTTCAACCCCGGCTCCGTGGTCTTAAAGCTGATCTCGAAGATCCTCGGCGAGAGCTTCGTCGATGATCTGGTGGAGTTCTTCGACACCTTCCACTACCTGCAGGAGGCGCTTCAGCAGCGCGGTGAGATGATCGAATTCATCCTCAAGGATCCGCGCACCCACTTCTTCGTGATCACCAGCGCCGATCCCCGCCGGATGAAAGAGGCGTACTTCTTCCACGAAAAGCTCAACTCCCTGGACCAGAGCGCCGAAATCTTCATCATCAATCGGGTCATCCCCCGGTTTTCGGCTCAGGACATCGCCCAGCTCGAAGAGCAGCAACTCGACGAGATGCTCTCCGAGCAGATCGACGACGGCGAACAGATCCGGTCGCTGCGCAAACATCTCGAAAACCACTACGCCCGGCTCGCCAAGCTCGCCACCCGCGACCGCAACGCCATCTCCACGCTGTCAGCCCGCGTCGGCGACGACTCTCTGCGACTGGTCCCGCTGTTGAGCGAAGACGTCCACAACCTGGGACATCTGCTCAAGCTCAGCGACTTTCTCACCCCGCTGGAAGCTCCCTCCGGCTGACCGACGTGGTTTGCCTTACGACAAGCAGAAGTAACAACACAGCCACAACCACGGGGATCTTCGTTCCACCGGCTGCCACGGACCCGCAACCGCTGCGTTGATGCTCCACCAGCTCGATCTCCGGCTCGGGCTCCTCCACCTCGAACGTCGCCAGCGCTCCTGACGCGCCTCCGGCATGATCCCGCACCTGCAACCGCACCGTGTACTCTCGATCGTAGTCAAATGACTCCGTCTCTTCGGTGTGCGTCGGGCTGTCATCGAACTCGGTGTCCCAGTCTCCGTCGTAGCCGATATCGAACCGGTACTGCAGCTTTTCGTGAGTGTGCGTGGTATCCGACGCGTCAAACACCACCTCTTCGCTCTCCTCGTCCACATCGATTTCCAGATCGGCGCTGGGAGAAACGGACGACGGCTGGGGAGGCGATTCGTCCGACAGCATGGCGAACGCATCGACCTTGCCATAGCCCCAGTGCCGGTTCGGAAGTGATCCATGGTCCGGTGTCACGTCGGTGTCCGCAGCCCCCAGCAGCGCCTGCTCGATGTCATCGGCGTCCCACTCCGGGTGCTTTTCGGCGGCCAGGGCAATCGCCGCTGCCACGTGCGGGCCCGCCCCGCTGGTGCCGCCGAAGGTGATAAACGCTCCCGGTGTAACCCCTTCGTATCGCTCATCCACCGTCGACATCGCCGCAAAGGGGTCGTCCGGCGCCGCAATATCGACCACCGGGTCGCCCCCCAGCCTCGGGCCTCGTCCCGAATACCCCCGCAGCTCACCGGGCGCGGAGTCGGGCCTCGCGTTGCGGCCACCAAACGCCGCGACCCCTATCGCCGAATCCGCCGACGCCGGATAGACCGCCGTGCCGTAG
>SKMT01000374.1 GCA_007120915.1 Myxococcales bacterium
ACCGGAGTCGGTCAACGCGACGCCGCGGCACAGTTCCACGCCCTCCAGGAAGCTGTCGAGTGGGCGGCTGATCGCCTCGCGCTCGCCGATGACGTCGTCGACCCACACGGCGATGCGGCGCGCGCCCTTGCGCACCACCAGCACGGTCAGCCTCTCCGGGGGATCGCCGCGCTGATCAAGCCCCAGCGGGCCAGCCCAGTCGACCATCGACATCAGCTCGTCGTCGATTTCGAGGCAGACCCCCCCGTGGATGGTCTTCAACTGGGCTTTGTCGACCATGGCCACCCGCTCGACATCCTTGGACGTCAGCGCAAAGCGCTGCTGGCCAATAACAAAAAGCAGCACGGAGTTGATCGCCGAAGAAACCGGTAGATGGAGGGTGAAGGTGGTGCCCTGTCCGACCTCGCTTTCGGCTTCGATGAACCCACCGATTTCGGTAATCTGGCGGCGCACCACGTTCATCCCAACTCCCCGCCCGCTGATGTCGGAGACGTCGTTACGGGTCGAGAAGCCGGACTCGAAGATCAGGGCGATGGCAGCCTGGTCGGACAACCCCTGGGCTTCGCGTTGGGACATCATTCCCGTGTCCACCGCCCGCTTGCGGATGGCAGCGGGGTCGATGCCGCGACCATCGTCGGACAGTTGTACCCGGATGGCGTCGCCGTAATAGCCGGCGGACAGAGTGATTTCGCCCTCGACATCTTTGCCCGCCGCTTCGCGCTGTTCGGGAGGTTCGATGCCGTGATCGACGGCGTTTCGCACCAGGTGCAACAGCGGTTCTGACAGCGCCGACAGGATGGTGCGATCGACTTCGACGTTGCCGAAGCTGTGGACCAGTCGCACGTTCTTTCCCTGGGCGTCGGCCAGGTCACGCACGGCTCTTGGGTAGTGGCTGAGCACCTGGGCGAGGGGGACGTGGCGCAGGTGGCGGGCTTCGTCGTCGACCTGAGCGGCGTGGCGGTTGACCTCGTAGTTGGCGTCGCGAATCGATGTCTCGCAGGAGTCGAGCCGGTGGATGATCTGACGCAGATCACGGGTGCGCTTTTTGGGCAGGTGGTCATCGACCGCATCCATCAGTTGACGGAAGCGGCGGCGGATGTCGTCGAGTTCATCGAGGTGATAGTCGAGCCGGCGGCTCATTAGAAGTGTTTCGCCGGCGACATCGCCGAGCCGTTCGAGCTTTTCGACGTCGACGCGAAGGGCGCTGGATGTCTGGATGCGTAGCGAGCCGGTGGAGGGGCCGGAGCGGTCTTCAGGGGCAGATAGGTCGTCCCCGGAGATACGGGTGTGCGTCGATGGTGGCCCCGACTCGGGCGGGGCATCTGATTCGTCGCCGTCATCATCGGGCCGGCTATCGCCCAGTGGCTCGTCGTCGGGTTGTTCGTCGTCTCGCTGATCGTCGTCTTCGACAGAATCGTCACCGGCAGCGGTGGTGTCGGTGCTGTCGTCGCCGTCCGGTTGGTAGGCGGCGATGCGGTCGACGAACCCCGTCAGATCCAGGTCAGCGTGGGGGTCGGCGGCGGACTTGGTGAGCAGATCCCGCATCAGGTCCAACCCCTCGAAGAGCAGATCAATGGGGTCGGTGTCGACGATGACGCCATCGTCGACGATAGCCAGAAGCAGGTTTTCGGTCTGATGGGCCACCAGGTTGATATCGGCGAAGCCCATCATCTTTGCTTCGCCCTTGAGGGTGTGGATCTCACGCATCAACTCCTCGACACCCTCTGTGTCGTCGGGAGTTCGCTCCAGGTCGACCAGAAGCGAGTTCATCCGTTCGAGCCGCTCCAGGCCGACGCTGCGAAACTTTTTGATCAGCGCTTCGCGACTCATTTGTCCTCTGTGTCTTCTCCGGTCTGTTCGGTCGACTCTTCGGCGTCCACGGAATCGGAGACGTCACCGGTGTCTACGGAGTCGTCGGCTTCGATGTCGCGGGCGATGGCGTCGAACTCCTGAGAGGAGTCGAGCCCGGGGGAGGAGTCGTCGCTGTCATCGTGGAATTGTGCCAGGTCGTCGAGCAATCCGTCGTCCTCAGCGGTGGCCGAAGTGAACTCGACGGTGGGGGCGTCCATCTCACCGGAGGAGGGCTCGTCATCGGCGCCGGCGACCTCGGCGGTGTCGACGTCGTCGAGGGCCTCTTCGACCTCACTGCGGCTGGCCCCGAAGGAAGCGGGTGTGGCCTGGGTTTCGCGGGCGCGGCGGGCAAATTGCTCGGCGCGCGTGAGGGTGGCGCGGGGGTCGAAACCGGAGTCCTGGGGCGCGGAATTGGCATCGCCGTCGCTGTTGTGGCTGAATCGCCGGGTGGCGCGCTGTTGAACCCGTTGCTCGTCCGGGGGGGAGTCCACAGCGAATTCGCCCACGAGCGTTCGGAGATTGTCGCTGGCGTCGGCGAGCTGACGCGCCGCGGTGGTGACCTGACGGGTGCCGGCGACGCCCTGGTTGATCAGTTGGGATAGCTCGTCCATCGACTGGGTCACCTGCTCGGTGCCCGACTTTTGTTGCTGGGTGATCAGTGAGATCTGAAGGGCGGTCTCGGTGGTCTGTTCCGACAGCCGCGAGCCCTCTTCGGTGGCCATGACAGTGGCCATCGAGGACTCTCGGATATCACTGACCAGTTCCTTGATGTCTCCGATCGACTCCTTGATGTTTTCGGCGAGCCGACGCATCTCGGCGGCCACCAGGGTGAAGCCTTTGCCGGCCTCACCGGCGCGCATCCCCTCCAGACTGGCGTTGAGCGCCAGCAGGTCGGAGCGGTCCGCAATCGACTTGATGACCTCCAGAATCTCGGTGATCCGATTGGTGTGTGACTTCAGCTCGCCGATTCGTTCGGCGACGGTGCGGTTGTTGGCCTGGGTCTTTTCGGCGGATTTGTAGACGGTCTGGGAGTTGTCGGCGATCTTTCGGGCCGACGCCAGCAGGGTCTCCATGGTGCGCTGAGTCTCCTCGACGCCGCTTGCCTGGTGGCTGGCGGCGAGTTCCTGGTCCTGGAGTACCACCAGAATTTCCTCGGAGGCGGTGGAGACGTGAATCGCGGTCTCCACGATCTGCTGGACCAGGTCATTGAGCCCGGTGACCATCTGATTGAAGGCGGTGGTCAAATCGCCGTCGCCTTCGACGTAGGAGGTCAGATCTCCTTCGGCGATGTCCTTGGCGCGGTCGGCGATGGTTCTGAGGTTTCGCACCATCAGCGCAAAGGAGTCGCCCAGCTCTCCGGGCACTTCCTCGTCGAGCAGCTCGTTGTGCAGGTCGTCGCGAGCGATGATGCGGGCCTGAATGGTCAGCCGGCGCATCTGGTTGGTCATGCGGATGAAACTCGTTTCGAGATCCCCGTGGTCGGCGGTGATTTCGACATCGGCCGCATCGAGCCGCCCACTCTGGATGACATCGCCCTCGACATCGATGACGTCGATTTCGCCACGGGCCAGATCTTCAGCGGTGTCAGCGAGCCGGTTGAGCTGGCCGATCATGTGGTTGGTCGACC
>SKMT01000611.1 GCA_007120915.1 Myxococcales bacterium
ATGAAGATATGACCATCCTGAAGGCCAACGAGGCTGCCCGGCGCACCTATGGTACGGAGCTGCTGCACACCCGGTGCTTCGAACAGTTCATGGACCGCACCAGCCCCTGTAATGACTGCCCGGTGCCGGCGGCGATGAAGCGAGGCGAACCGTTTGACGCAGAGCGCGTCCATTACTGCAGTGAAGAACCGGAGATTATCTCGTTTCGCGGGTTTCCGCTTCCCGGGGACGAACTCCAGGAGTCGCAACGACTGTTGCTGGTCTCCCGGATCATCACCGACGACAAACAGCGGGAACGCCAGATGGCGCACAACGAGAAGATGGCCGCCTTTGCGCTGTTGGCCGCCGGTACGGCCCACGAGATCGGCAATCCCCTCGCCTCGATCAAAGCCCGGGTTGAACTGGCCCGCGCCAGCGGCGACGAGGAATTGATCGAGGAGACGCTGCAGATCGTTCTGACCCAGGTACAGCGCACCGAACGGTTGTTGAGGGATATGACCCGTTTTGCCCGGCGCCGATCAAGCCAACAGCAGCTCGTTGAGGTCAACCGGGTCGTCGAAGACACGTTGCGTTTGCTGACACATGACCCGCGTGGCGAGCAGGTGGTACTGGAGACCGAGTTGGCCGACGATCTGGCCCCGGTGTACGTCGACGACGATCAACTGCTGCAGGTGCTGTTGAATCTGGGGCTCAACGGGATGGACGCCATCGATGGCACTGGCACATTGACCATCGAGACCTTCGAAGCCGACGCGACGGTGGGCATTCGGGTCCACAACAGTGGGCCGCCGATCCCGGAGGCGATTCGAGCACGGATCTTCGAGCCCTACTTCACCACCAAGGATGAAGGTGAGGGCACGGGGCTGGGGTTGTTTGTGAGCCGTCGCCTGATCAACGCGATGGGGGGAACGGTGCGTCTGGAGTACAGCGACCGGGCGCGAGGGACATCATTTGTGGTCAACATTCCTGAAGCAGAGAGCAGTAATGAGTCGGATCCTGGTAGTTGACGACGAAAAAGTCTTTCGCAGCAGTCTCGCCGAGTTTCTGCGTGGCCAAGACTACAGTGTGAAGACCGCTGGCAATGGCGAAGAAGCTCTGGAGTTGCTTGAAGACCACGATTTCTCCGTGGTTCTGACCGATATTCGTATGCCCCGGGTCAATGGGTTGGAGCTTTTGGAGGAGGTGAGGGCCCGGCGCCCGGAGATGGCAGTGATGTTGATGACCGCCCATGCCTCGCTGGACACGGCGGTCAATGGATTTCGCCAGGGTGCCTACGACTACATCCTCAAACCGGTGACTCTGGAGGATGTGGTCCACAAGGTCGAAAATATCCTCGATCAGCAGCGGCTGCGCCAGCAGGTCGACCGGCTTCAAAGCCAGTTGCGTGAGCGGCTGGGCTTTGAGGGGATTATCGGTGACAGCGAACCGATGCAGCAGGTGTTCGATCTGATCGATCGCGTCGCCGCGCTGCCTACGACGGTATTGCTCACCGGGGACAGTGGCACCGGCAAAGAGCTGGTCGCCCGGGCGATCCATGAGCGCTCGGAGGTGGCTGACGAGGAGTTTCTGGCGGTGAACATGGGAGCGATGAACACGGAGTTGGTAGAAGCGCAGCTTTTCGGCGCCGAAAAGGGTGCCTACACCGGCTCCGACCGGGCCCGGGACGGGATTTTTCGGGCTGCCCGGGGAGGAACGGTGTTTCTCGACGAGATCGGCGAGATGCCGATGGAAGCCCAGGCGAAGCTGTTGCGTACCGTGGAGCACCAGGAGGTGATGCCGCTGGGATCGAGTGAACCGGTATCGGTGGACTTTCGGCTCGTCGCGGCGACGAACCGTGATCTGGAACAGATGGTCGAAGAGGGGACATTTCGCCGAGATCTGTACTATCGGCTCAACATCTTTCACATCGAGTTGCCACCGCTTCGCGACCGGCGCGAGGACATCCCGGCGCTGGTCGATCACTTCATCGCCCAGCATGCGCGCAAGCTGCGACGGCCCGCACCCACCCCGACCAATGAAGCAATGAAGGCGCTGATGGGATACGATTGGCCGGGCAATGTTCGGGAGTTGTCCAATGTGATCGAGCGGGCGGTGATCCTGGCCAGCGACGAACAGATCACCCTGGAGGCGTTGCCCGGCAACCTGATGGATTGCGAAACCGAGGGCGGGGCGATGAGTCTGGACTGTGTGGTCGAGCGCTCGGAGCGCGATCACATCCGACGGGTGTTGGAGCTGACCGACGGCAACCGTTCGGAGGCCGCCGATGTTCTGGAGGTGGACCGGGCCACGCTGTATCGACGCCTCGACAAGTACGGCCTGGACTAAGCCGGTGCCTGGGCACCGACGGTTGTCTAGCATCGATTGGGGTTGAGACGGGCGTCGGTAAGCTGGCTCATCAGTCGGTGTTCACGGCGGTGCACCGCCTCCGAGATCCGTTGGTGAAGCGTGGGGGACGATGTGATGCAGTGGCGGAAATGATCCGCGCAGATTGCGACAATGTCGGTCGGTTCGGTGGCACAGGCGCTGAGTCGGTACAGCATCGGAGTTAACACCTCGGCGACGGCCACCAACTGGCCGGCGCCGTAGGTGTCGACCCTCAGATTTCCAGCCGTGTCGTGGTGATACAACAGCTCCACCTGGCCCTCGGTGATTCCAATCACCAGTGTGGTCTCCATTCCGGCCAGCCACACCGGGGTGCCCTCACAGAAGTGGAGCGATTCCGCGGCGGTGGCAAGCTGTTGAAGAAATTTGTCGTCGGCACCGTCGAACAGGTCCAGCGCTGCAAGAAGCCGGGGGATGGACTGGCGTTTGGAATCCATGGGCGGTGCCGCCGGGTCACAAGGAGGGGAAGGGGGTGGTGCGCCGGCGCCGTCGGACCGAAGGGCCCGACGGCGCCGGCGTCGTTACGATGGCGTCACCTGTTGTCGCGGGCCCGGATATCGACGCCGTCTTCGGTGCCGATGGTCTTCTCCAGGCTCACGTGGTGAAACCGGTTCGAGGAGTGGTCGTCGAACACGGCGAACCCGGCGGTGACGCTGTCACCGTCGTGCAGTCCGGTCAGATCCAGATCGCTGTCCGCCGACCCGTCGATGGGGCTGCGGAAGATCACCGTGTAGGTGTTCGTCAGCGGCTGCCAGATGCTAAACGCGTTGGTGTCGCCGCGCACGTCGGTGCCGTAGCGCAACACCCGTCGGGTCAGCATCGCCCCTTCGGGGATCACCGATGCGTCGAGGGGAACGGCGTTGCGCTCCGGGCCCTGGGTGATCAGGGGGTAGACCCCGGCCCAGGCGGAGGTGATGGATTTGGTCTCCGGGTCGATTGCGCCGGCGGGGATAGCGTGGAATCCGGTTTTGGAGACGTCGTACATCCAGGCGTAGTCGGCGACATCGACTTCGTCGCCGTCGCTGTTGCGCCAGACGTGAGCGTCGCTGTCGTAGGACAGCTCGTCGGCATCGTCGGCCTGGTCGGAGG
>SKMT01000146.1 GCA_007120915.1 Myxococcales bacterium
CGCATCCTGCCCGGTCGCACAGTTGAGTCTTGGGAGCGCGTCCTGCCAGGTCGCACAGTTGAGTCTTGGGAGCGCGTCCTGCCAGGTCGCACAGCTCTTGAGTCTTTGATCGACCCATGGGTGTACGCGCAGGCTGTGAACAACCCTGTGACCAACCCTGTTGAAATGCTGTTGAGCAACCGGTGGATTGTTCTGGGGAAAACTCGACGAAAACTCTCCCACAGCTTCACCACAGCTCCCATCACAGCAAAATGGGGAAATAAAGTCCTTTAATTTCGTGTGGTTAACTAGGTTCTCCACAAATCCACACCATCTACTATTACTACGACCCAAAAAAGAAAAAATACGTTTTTAGTTTAGTATTAGTTCTCTGGGCGGTTGTGGAAAACTTTGGCTCAATGTCATCCCGTCAATCCGGCGAAATGCAGTAGAAAAATGGCCCTTGCAACAGAGGGCAAGCTGTGGTGGATTGTGGGACCGTTGTAGACCGAAATTGAAACATCGACTTTCAATCAGTCGGAGGCCAGGCCGATGAAAATTCGCATTTCCAGCGAAGCACTCGCCGAGGAGTTGTACAAACTGCAGGGTGTGGTCAGTCAGCGAAGTACTCTGGCCATTTTGTCGAACGCTCTTCTGGAGGCCGACGGTGATACTCTGACACTGCATGCAACGGACTTGGACATCTCGGTATCGACCTCTTGCTCCTGTGAAGTGTTGGAGCCGGGAGAGGTCACCCTTCAGGCCAAGAGTCTATTCGACATCGTCAAGAATCTCGATGGCGAGTCGTTGGAGCTGGAGACCGAAGAAAACCACTGGGCAAACCTCGACGCCGGCTCGGTGTCCTGCCGCATCGTCGGCACCCATGCCGATGAGTTTCCCAACATCCAGGACACCTCCGCGGTGGAGTTGTTTCCCATCGATGCCGAGTTGTTGCTGGACATGATCGACAAGACGATCTTCAGCATCTCCACCGACGATTCCCGGGCCAATCTCACCGGGGCATTTTTCAAGGTGACCGAAGACGACAACCTGCTGATGGTGTCTACCGACGGCCACCGGCTCTCCAAGATTGAGACCGGCCCAGAAGAGTTCGATCCCGGCGCTGACATCCCGGAAGCACTCGGCGAGGGAATCATTATCCCCCGCAAGGGTCTTGCGGAGTTGCAGCGCATCGTCGATCCCGGCGGCTCGGAGCTGTCCTTCGGACTGATCGACAACAACATCGTCTTCAAAAGCGGTCCCATGTCCCTGGCCGTGCGACTGATTGACGGGACATTCCCGGACTTCACCCAGGTGCTTCCAAAAGAGTCGGACCACCGGGCGTATGCCGAAAAATCGGTGGTCCAGGATGCACTGAAGTTCGTCAGTCTCTTCGCCAGCTCCAAGACCCACAACGTGCGGTTGACCCTGGAGCAAGAAGGGCTGGAGTTGTACGCCTCCGACCCCGACCGCGGCGAAGCCAAGAAAGTTGTTCCTATCGACTATGACGGCCAGCCCGTCAAAGCGGGATTCAACTTCCGGTATCTCAAAGATGTTCTCAGTGCCATCGACGGTGATTCGGTGTCCATCGAGATCATCGACACACTGTCGCCGACACTGGTTCGAGACCCGAATCGCGACGAGATGCTGTTCGTAGTCATGCCCATGCGTCTGTGACGATGCTTATTGACGCGCTTCGACTCCGGAATTTTCGCAATCTTCGTCGAGTCGATGTTAAGCCTCATCCCCGGTTCAACATCCTCACCGGGGCCAACGGCCAGGGCAAAACCAACCTTATCGAGGCCATCTATCTTCTGGGGGCGGCCAAGAGCTTTCGAAGCCGGGCTACCAATCGGAATCTGGTGCATTTCGACGAGAAGAAGGCCCTTCTTGAGGCGCGGATTCATCGCGGTGGTCACGAGCGCGGCGTACGTATCGAAATCTCACCGTCGGGAAAGCAAATCTTTCTCAATGAGCAGTCGGTGCGCAATCTCACCGACTTTTTCGGCACCCTCAACATTGTGGTCTTTGGGCCGGCAGACATCGGGATATTGAAGGGTTCTCCATCGGGTCGGCGTCAGTTCATCGACCGGGCGATCTTCAATGCCCATCCGGCCTACGCCACCGAGTCGAAGCACTACGATGATGTGCTCGCCAATCGAAATTCTCTGCTCAAAGAACCACCCGTCGATGCTGATCTTCTGTCGGTGTATGACGATCAGTTTGTTCAATGGGGAGCGAAAATCTTGGAGCGTCGCCTCGACTTCCTTCGTCACTTCCGGCCCGTAATGCGTCGGGTGTTTCAGGCGGTATTCAGCGAAGACCTGGAAGCGGCACTGGAGTATGACGCCACCTGGCTGCCCGGGCGAATCGACGAGGAGCGTGCGCTGGAACAACCGCATCATCTGCAACAGCTTCTGGCCGAATCATTGCAGAACAGCGCCCGAGAGGAGCGGGAGCGGGGCTACACCGTCGTCGGCCCCCATCGCGACGATCTGAAGGCGACACTCGACGGGCATGACGTGCGGGCTTTCGCAAGCCAGGGACAGACCCGGGCGTTCGTTCTGGCAATGAAGATCGCCGAGATCGCCTATCTGGAGGAGAGGTATCACTTCGCGCCGATTCTGCTTCTGGACGATGTCTCCAGTGAGCTTGACCGGCAGCGCAACGAACAGCTCTTCTCCTTTTTGCGTGATCGCGCACAGGGCCAGGTGTTTATCACCACCACTCATCGCGATCATATTCTTCTCGATGAGGATCTGGCATCGTTTCGCGTTGAAGGCGGGTCGATTGCTCCAGATGCTTCGACGTGAGACCATCAACGCAAGCAGGCAGCACGCTCCCTCGACAATCTTGGCAACCCTCCAGCCATCTCAACACCGATGAAACAGCTTTCGGAAGCAACACTGCGCATGGGTTTCGTTTTGTCGACCGCTCTGTTGGTGACGTTATTCGTCGCCGGCTGCGCATCGAGTCCTGATGAACCTCAGCAGCAACAGAAACAAGAGCGACCGGATGTCGACTTCAGCGAGCCCCCGGAGGATTATCTGGATGTCGATGTGCTGGGCATTGTCGCCGCGCCGATGCAGGGCCCGGCGGTGCTTCTGGGCAAGGGTGGAGACATCGAAGAGGATGAGATGCCCGATTCGGTGTTGCCGATCTTTATCAGCCCCTCGCAGGCGATGGCGATTCAGCTTGGGCTGGAAGAAGACGACTTTGATCGACCTCTTACCCATGATCTGCTCGGCGAGATGCTTGCTGAACTGGACGGGGAGATCGCCAAAGTGCATGTCGACGATCTTCGTGCCGGCACCTTCATCGCCACTATCTTTCTGGTCACTCCCACGGAGGTCGTCGAGATCGATGCTCGTCCCTCCGATGCGATCGCTCTGATTTCGGGCAGCGATGTGCCGGTGTATGTCGCCGAGCACGTCATGGAGGAGGCGGGTCTGACCGATGAAGATGTCGAACAGATGCCCCCGGCCGATCCTGGAGAGCCGGAAGACTTCGACGATCAGCCCACCACGCCGCTGTAAGCGTTGTAGCGCAACCTGGGAGTCGGGATCGCAGGCCGTACTCGTCGTTTACTGACCAGTTTCTACCGGAGACCGAGATGGGACTAGCTGTCGGGGTAGGAATGCTCGCTCAATACATGGGGGATGAACCCGATGAAGCCCAGAATATGCGACGCGATCTCGATCTGATCAACGAGATGCTGCGCACCCGGGACCTTCCCGAACACCACGAACCCGAACAGTTGGACCAACCGCTGATTACGCGCGCGTCGGTCACCTCCTTTCCCTACTCCTGGCTTCACTACCTGCGACGCTTCGCCGCTCATGTCATGCGAGATGCGAAGTGGGTTCCCTATCCGGTGGAGCCGGGCGAAGATCCGGCCCAGGACCCTGTGCTTCGCCAGTTGTACACGAAGATGTCATCTCATCTTCTGTGTCATTCGGACCGAGAGGGATATTACCTACCCGTCGATTTTGATGACCTGATTCTCGATAAAGATCACCAAATCACCGGTGGAGTTGTCGGTTCATCCCATCGGTTGCGTGATGAGTTGAAGACACTGACTCACCAGCTCGAAATCGAGTTGGAAGACCAGGAGCGGCTCAGCGACGATGTCGCCGAGTCGCTGTCTCGACAACGTCCCACGGACGTGCCCTTTGCTACGGAACGGCTCGTCTGGCTGGCACTGTGGGAGGCGGCCCGGTTGAGCATTGAGCGCGACACAGCGATCGTCTTTTACTGAGTGGGTTGGTTATTGGTTATTGGTTATTGGTTGATAGTTGGTGGTGACTGGTTGGTGTACTGATCATCGGGGAATCTCACGACCCAGGACCCGCGACCCAAACCCTGAGAGCGAAGTGAAATCAAAGCTGAATCTGGACCAGAAGATCGTAGATCGGGCCCGTGAGGCGGCCTGGAACATCGCTGATAAAATGGACCGGTTTATCCGGGCTCGTTCCACTGTGGCTGTCGAGCGCACAACGCTGCGACTACTGGGTGTGGACGGGGTGGATGACCGGGATGTACCGCTGGCGAATGTGGTGGTCGATGCCGCCGCGCACGCCTCCATGATCGCCGATGGAATTGTCACCGCCGTCGCCGCCGCCGTCGCCGAGACCGGCCGTGACGTCCAGACCATCGCCGAGGCCATCGCACAGGGGGAATTGGACCTGCGAGAGCTGTCGCATCCCGATCCTGAAACCATCGAGACCATCGGCGTCGAGTTGACCGAAGAGGCACTTGATGCGGTGGAGGCGAACCGTCGCGAGCGCGACCGGCTGCGCAGCGAGTACGGCCCGCGCAAACAACCGCTTCACTACGTCATCGTCGCCACCGGCAACATCCACGAAGACGCGGTACAGGCGAAGACCGCCGCCAGACAGGGCGCCGATATCATCGCCGTGATCCGGTCGACCGGCCAGAGCCTGCTAGATTACGTGCCCTACGGGGCGACCACCGAGGGCTACGGCGGTACATTCGCCACCCAGGAGAATTTCCGGATTATGCGCCAGGCCCTCGACGAGGTGGGCGAAGAGCTTGGGCGCTATATCGACCTGTGCAACTACTGCAGCGGGTTGTGCATGCCCGAGATCGCGGCGATGGGTGCGCTGGAGCGGCTCGACGTGATGCTCAACGACGCGCTGTACGGAATTTTGTTTCGCGACATCAATCCCCGTCGCACCTTCGTGGACCAGTACTTCAGTCGCATGGTCAATGCCCTGGCTGGCGTGGTCATCAACACCGGAGAGGACAATTATCTGACCACCGCCGATGCCGTCGAAGCGGCTTACACGGTTACGGCCAGCCAGTTCATCAACGAGCAACTCGGTATTCGAAGCGGGCTTGCCCACGAGCAGCTCGGGCTGGGTCACGCCATGGAAATTGACCCAAAGCTCGAAGACGGTTTTCTTCTGGAGCTGGCCCAGGCACAGCTTGCCCGGGAGTTATTTCCCGATGCACCGCTGAAGTTTATGCCGCCCACCAAGTTCATGACCGGCAACGTCTTCCGGGGTCACATCCAGGATGCGCTGTTCAATCTGGTCGGTGTGTGGACCGGGCAGGGGATACAACTGCTGGGCATGATGACCGAGGCGATGCACACCCCGCATATGGGCGACCGGTATCTGGCGCTGGAAAACGCCGAGTATGTGATGAACAACGCCAGATCCATCGGCGACGAGATTACCTTTCGTGAAGATGGCATCGTACAGACTCGGGCGAAGGATGTGCTGGAGGAAGCGTGCGAATTTCTCGAACAGATTGAACAGACGGGGATGTTTCGCGCTCTCGAGAAGGGTCGGTTCGCCGATATCGAGCGTCCCGTCGATGAAGGCAAGGGCATCGAAGGGGTGTTTGAGCGAAGCCCTGACTACTTCAACCCCGTCGAAGAGGGTCTGCGACGGCGGCTTGATATTCGAGTGCGTCCTGCCACCGCGCAGGGATTGTGAGATGGGAGCGCGGATCCAAGAGCGATTCATGAAGTTCGCAGTATGTGCATTGGCCCTCGGCATCGTCGCCAGCTTCGCGCCGATGGCCAGCGCCCAGGACACCACCCCTGTCGACGCACAGGGGCTGGAGGTGCTCGGCGACACCTGGTTGATCTCCACCGCGGCGACCACAACTTCTCTGGTGGCGGCCTACGGGATCTATTCATTGAAGTTGGGGGTGCGGGACTCCAGGGTGTTGCGGGCGTATCTGCAGCGAAACGCCGTGGCTGTGCAACACGATTTGCATGTTCCGGGAGGAGAGGTGAGCCGAGAGCTGGCGGTGATCTTTGGAGTCGCGCCAGAGCAGAGTGAGGCATTCGGGAAGTTGCTGCATCGACATCGCGCAAAGCTCGAACAATTGATAGCCCCCGGGCCGGTAGACCTGGAGGATGCCAGCCAATTTATCGACATTGTCACCGCTGCGATGGAGCAAGAAGAAATCTCAGCCCCCGCCTCAACTGTTGTATCCCCGTAGTATCGCCAGACCCACGACTCAAGACCCACGACTCAAGACCCAAGAGCCAAAACCCAAAACACTGTCCCCAGCCGCCGGCAGTGCTATAATGGCCCCGGCGACACAGCTCGAACGCCAATTGTGCCAGTAATGCCGAGGCAATTACGATGCTTCAACGACCGACTCCGATCTGCGCGAACTCTCTGTGGCAAGACATCGGCGAAAGTGCCATCAAGAAGGCGGTCTCCACATTCGTGGAGGAGGGAGTGAAGGCGGTGGTGGAGTTGTGGAAGGAACGCCACAAAAAAGAGATGGACATCGAGTTCAAAGAGCGCGAAAAAGCTCGCAAAGAGGAAGCAGCCGACGCCGACAATGACAACGGTGACAACGGCGATGATGACTCCGAAGCCGAGGCGACCTCTTTCGAGTGGTAAGTCCTCTCGAACGTTGATGCACACCTCCCGCCTACGATCCCGGTCCCCCGACTCCAGCCTGAGTTGCGCAGATGCCACTATGGGAAGTTGGAATGGTCGTCGCCGGCCTGCTGGCGCTGTACGCCGGGGCGGAGGGGCTGGTCAAAGGTGCCTCCTCGCTGGCGTTGAGGCTCGGGATCACACCTCTGGTGGTAGGATTGACGGTGGTCGCCTTCGGCACCAGCGCTCCGGAGTTACTGGTGTCGTTGATCGGCACCGACGACGTGGCAGTGGGCAACATTCTGGGGTCAAATGTAGCGAACTTCGCGTTGATTCTGGGTGCGGCGGCGCTGGTGCGGCCCGTCAAGATCCGGTCCAAAGCGCTGCAACGGGATATGCCGCTGATGGTCGCGGCGACGGTGCTGTTCGTTCTGCTGGCGATCAACGGGGTGTTGTCGCGGATCGATGGCGCCATTTTGCTGGTGGCCATGGCGCTGTATCTGGGGTTTAACTTCTACATCGCCGGCCGCCAGATGGCCGATGAATCCGATGACCTCGACGCCAGCGATGAACGCCATCCCATGCTTTCGGTTGTCCTGGCGGTAGTCGGGATCGTGGGCCTTGTGTTCGGGGCGAGGTGGATGGTCAACGGATCGATCGTGATCGCCGAGTACATCGGGGTGTCGCAGTTGGTCATCGGGATTACAGTGGTGGCGCTGGGCACCAGCCTGCCGGAGCTTGCCACTTCTCTGGTGGCGGCATGGCGCGACGAGATGGATCTGTCTGTGGGCAATGTGATCGGCTCGAACGTCTTCAATCTTCTGCTGGTACTTGGAGTCGTCGCTGCTATCGCGCCGGTTGCCATCGATGCCGACGCCCTTCGCATCGATCTGTGGGTGATGGTGGCAGTTTCGATTCTGATCTGGCCACTTCTTCGCACCGGTCATACGCTGGGACGCGTCGAAGGCGCCCTTCTTCTGGTGGGTTACTTCGTGTACATGATCACTCTCTTTGTGCGCTGACGCCCGCCTGGGCGTGACAGAAGCGTTAAAGTACGACCAAAGGATGCTGTAATGACGGTTTCTGCCAATGCCCTGCGTGTGGCGATGGTTCAGTTCAACCCCACCATCGGTGATATCGATGGCAACGTCGCCCGGATTCTGGAGTCGATGCACAGCGCGCGCGATCACGGCGCCGATCTGGCGGTGTTTTCGGAGTTGGCCATCACCGGTTACCCACCCGGTGATATTCTTCACCGCCTCCAACTGCTGGAGAAGCAATGGCAGGGGCTACAGCGAATCGCCGCGGCGACGGACGACGAATTCGCCGCCATCGTCGGCTTCGTCGATCGCAATGAGCGCGATATGGGCCACAGCCTGATCAATGCCGCCGCATTCGTCAGCGGTGGAGAGGTCACACAGGTTGTCGCCAAGCAACTTCTGCCTAACTACAATATTTTCGATGAACGTCGCTACTTCGAGCCCACTCCGACGGACCATCTGGTCTCCTGGAAGGGCTATCGACTCGGCGTGACGGTGTGCGAAGACGCCTGGACAAATGTTCAATCGGCGGAGATGCCGGCGTATGCCGATGACCCGATCGCCCGCTGCGTCGAGGATGGCGCCCGGGTGCTGATCAACATCGCCGCCAGCCCGTTTAGCCTCGACAAGGGTCCGTTTCGCCGCGATCTGCTCGCAGATCACTGTCGTCGCCACAGCCGTTCGATGCTCTTCGTCAATCAGGTGGGCGCGAACGACGAGCTGATCTTTGACGGCCGTTCCACCGCCATCGACGACAATGGTGAAGTCGTCGCCAGACTCGAGGAGTTCGAAGAGGATATGCAGATCGTCGAGATCGACCGGGGAGGCCAGCTCACGGCGATCGAAGACGATCCGATCCGCCCACAGCTCAAATCCCGACCGCGTCAGGCGCGCCGCGCCATCGTGATGGGGATTCGCGATTATGTACAGAAATCGGGCTTCAACGGCGCGATCGTGGGCATGTCCGGAGGCATTGATTCCTCGGTGAGTGTGGCGCTGGCCGTGGAGGCACTGGGGGCAGAAAATGTGCGCGGCGTGGCGATGCCGTCGCGGTTTTCCAGCTCCCACAGTCGGGAAGACGCCCGGGTGCTGGCCGACAATCTGGGCATCCAGTTCGGTGAAATCGCAGTCCAACAGTCGTACCGAACGATGCTGGAAGTGCTTCAACCCCACTTCGACGACGACACCTTCGGGATCGCCGAGGAAAATCTGCAGGCGCGAATCCGGGGGGTGTATCTGATGACGCTGTCCAACAAATCCGACGGGCGCCTGGTGCTCGCCTGCGGAAACAAGAGCGAGCTGGCCGTCGGCTACAGCACACTGTACGGCGACATGTGCGGAGCTCTGGCGGTCATCGGCGATGTACCCAAGCAACTGGTTTACGCCATCGCCCGCGATATCAACGCAGACAGTGACGAACAGATCATCCCCACACGGGTCCTGGAGAAACCGCCGTCCGCCGAACTTCGACCCGATCAGAAGGATGAAGACAGCCTGCCTCCCTATGAGGTGCTCGACGAGATCTTGCGCCGTTATGTGGTCGATCATCAGACGGTGGATACCATCGTGGAAGCCGGCTTCGAGCCCGATATGGTGCGAGAGGTCATCGAAATGATCCACCGCAGCGAGTACAAGCGCCGGCAGGCCCCGCCCATCCTGCGCATTACCGAAAAGGCGTTCGGGATGGGCTGGCGCTATCCGCTGGCGGCAAATTACCGATGGTGATCAAAGAGTTGCTGGGCACTGGGCGCCGGGTTCTGGGATGGAAAACCTCGACGAGCAAATACCAGGCGCCAAGAGCCGGGCACATGACGGGCCTAAGGTGTCGAAGGATCTTGGCTATTGGCGAATTTCGGCCTTTTCGGATGCTATCGAAGGAGTAGACAGATGGAGCGCTGGCGAACAATTCTGCGCCGCTTTCGCCCCCGACAGGACGTCGAACAGCCCTTTTATCCCGACCGCGAAGAGGTCGAAGGGCCGGTGTTGCTCAACAGCATGGGTCCAATGGCCGCGGCGTTTGTCGCCGCCCGCCTGCTTCGCGGCGTCGTCGTCCGAGGCGGATCGGTGGTTCGCGCTTCGGCGGTCGAAAAGCTGGAGCGACTTCTGCGAAAGGGACTCGGCGAAGAGGTGGTCCATCACTGCGAAGAGGAAGCCGAAAAAATACTGGAGTGGCTCGGCAGGGGGCCCTCCGACGACGATCTTCCCCTGGAGACTACGCCGCCGGATCCCGATCTCGATGTGATGGTTCAGGCCGATCTGGAAAGTCGGCTCTCCGTTGCCACATTCGCGCTCGAAGAGGGCTACGATCTGGAGTTGGAGTACTTCGACGATACCACCGCCACCTGGCCCAGAACTCGTGCCCGACTGGAGGGCATCGAGAATGCCGAAGCTGCAGACTTTGAGACTTCCCTGCAACTTCGGGATGCCACAGGCTGGTTCGACGTGCCGGTCAAACAGGTGCGGTGGCTCATGCCGATCCCGCCGCTGGACGACGATGAACTCGATGACGACGACGGGGCAGAAGTGGTGGAGTTTCCCGGGGACTGAGTTTCAATCCTCACCCCGATGTGGGACTATTGGGCCCGTAATCGGTTGTTGTATCTCCGACGGCCGGTGATGAGCGAATAGATCGAAGGGAACACCAGGTGAGCCGAGATGTGGAGAGGATGATGGGAACACCACAGCGTTTGGTCTGGCCCCGGGTTGCCGTCGTGACTGTGGCCGTGCTGCTGGCAAGCGGATGCGCCATGATGCCCTGGGTCGACGATGACCCGGAAGCGCAACAAGACGACCAGGTCACCGAGATGGAGGTCGACCCGGTGCTCATCCGTGCCGATGACGATGGCGAATCTATCCAGATCAGCGCCGAGGAAGCCTTCGAGAAGGCTTATTACGCCTTTCAGGCCCGCCGCTATGAAGAGGCGGCGAAGTATTACGGGCTGATCATCGAGTACTTCCAGGACAGCCGATTCTATCTTCCCGCGTTATACAACGGGGGACTCTCCTTCGAGGAGCTCGATCAGTGGGAGGATGCAGCCGATGCCTTCCGGACCATCGTCGACGACTTTCCAGACTCCGAAGAGGCGTTGAACGCCGAATTTCGCCTCGGCTCCGCATTACACGAACTCGGCGAGTACGAAGAGGTGGGCGAACGGCTCACCGAACTGTTGCTTCGCGACGAGCTGGAACCCTTCGATCGCATGGAAGCCCATGTGCGCCGCGGTAATGCGCTGCTGGAACTCGAAGAGTGGTCCGACGCCGAAAACAGCTTCCGCGCCGTCGTCGAGATCAACGAAGAAAAGCCGGAGGTCGACCGCCTCGACGACGACCATCGCTTCCTGGTGATGTCCCACTTCGGGCGCGGACAGGCCAATCACGGACGGATGAACGAAATCCCGCTGAAGCTGCCTCCGGAGCGCATGGCCGACGATCTCGAAGAGATGGCCGACTACCATCTGTCTGCTCAGGCCGCTTACATCCAGGCGTTGCGCCAGTACCACCCCTACTGGTCTGTGGCTGCCGGCTACAAGGCGGGTCGGCTGTACGAAGACCTGTATGTCACCATCTTCACCGCCGAAATCCCCGATGACCTCACCGAAGAGGAATTGGCCTATTATTTCGAGGCGCTGCGCGACAAGCTGGAAGTGTTGATGGAGCGGGCGATGAGCATCTACGAGCGCAATCTGGCGCTGTCACGACGCATCTCCGGAGGAGTCGACGCCACCGATGAGTGGATCGATGAGATGGTGGTGCACAAAGAACGGCTCCGGGCGTTTCTGGACGACAAACTGGTGCAGCAGCGCGCCGAAGAGCTGGTGCTCGAAAAGGGGCATCTCGATGACCTGTGGGATGCCGGTTACTTTGCCCGCCAGCACATCGATGACGCTGTCGACTCCGCCGTCGATGAGATCGAGGACGTCATCGACGACGAAGAGCTGCTCGACGAAGTTGCCTCCCACTGAGGTTGTGTTTCACGTGAAACACCGCCCCAGATTACCCGAACAACTCCACCCGCGCCCGGTTCAGCCCCCCGAGGCTGTGAATGTCTTCGTTGAAGTAGGGCACCCGCATAATCGGCAATGGATCGGGAAGCTGACTGCTCATCTTCTCGATGCTACCGCTGTCCTGATCGGCCCGAAGCTGAAACTGGTGGGCATTTTCCAGCAACAGTGAGGCGAACTGCTTCAGATCGATGCTGGGCACATCATCGAGCCGTTCGCCCAATTGTGACAGCCTTCCGGTCAGTTGACCTTCTGGCTGCTCCAGGGCCTTTTTGCCCACCCAGTTGGGATGAACTCTGTTGACCACGAATCCGTCGACGTTCAACGCGTCGTCGCCGAGTTTGTCGTAGAAAAAGAGCGCCTCGTCGACGCTGAGCGTATCCGGAGCGGTGACCACCACAAATCCCGTCTCCTCTCCGTACAGCAGTTGCTGGACGGTGCGAGCACGCTTCTGAAATCCCTCGAACATCGATGAGAAGGTCTGCAAAAACACCCGCAGCTCCTCAAGCAGTTCGGTGCCGGTGAACTTGCCGAGGGTGCGGGTGACGTAGGAGGTGCCCACCGACAGGATGCCCCGCGCCGGGCTGCCGGAGAGCACGCCGGGGCGATACAACCACTGCAACGCCCGCGATTCC
>SKMT01000415.1 GCA_007120915.1 Myxococcales bacterium
AGGTGGAGAGGTGGAGAGGTGGAGAGGTGGAGAGGTGGAGAGGTGGATTGACCATCGGAGGTCACATCACCCCCGCGCAGGGACGCCTTTACCCGGTCCAACAAACTGTGCCGTCGATATCAGCTCCCATCTTCGCATGCCCATCACCGACGCGACCGTGGCTCCCGAGCACCTTCGGGCGCGCTGTTCAGCGCCCGACATCAACAGCGATGGCGCCTTGGCCCATCGAACGGCGGTGGCAAAACCCCCGATCGCCAATTCAACCATGACGTACCTGCTCAAACCCCTCCCGCCATACACCGGCCCGATCCAACGGTCCGTCAAACCCGCCCATGGCCATCTTCAACAGACTCTCCGGGCCGGGCGCCTCAAGCTGCCAGTTCAACGCGTCGATTCCGCGGCAGCCCCAGTCGCCGTGGTAGCCGACGGGGCGGTCTTCGTCGAAGCGGCGGGCCACCAGTTTTGCGGCGTCGCCCCGACCGGCGAACCGCTCGAAGATCGGCGCTGCATCGGCTCGCTCCACCGCCCCCTGGCGGGTCAGCCGCCCCAGGTCGGTGAGCGTGCGGATCAGTTGCAGCCGCTGGTGGGGCTCGTCCATCGACAGCTCTTCGAGCGGCTTGAGCCGTTCGTCCAGCTCACCGGCATCGGGCGGATGCCCTGACAGCGCAAGCCCCGTCAAAGCCGGGGGCTGCACCCCGCGGCGCACCAGCGTTTCGTGCAGCGCCGCTTCGACCAGAAGCTCGCCGAATTGGTCGTCGTCGGTCTGGGCGAGTTGGAATGAGACCCGCCCCGGTTGTCGCTCAATCCAGTCGGCGGCACCGCCCGGATCGAGTTGTTCGTCGTCGAGGTCCTGAAGCGGCTCGATAAACGAGGTGGAGACCGCCCAGCTCGCCCCCAGCGCAAAGGCGTCGCTGTCGTAGACGTGGCGAAACACCGCCAGCGGCGCGGCCCACCGCGTCGGCCCGTGCACCATCAGAAAATCGGCGACCGCCCGATCATCGACGAGCCAGTCGTCGCTGACATCCCCGGCGAGCAGAAGCCGGGCGTAGCGGGCGGGGTCGGCGCAGGCGAGCGCAGCGTCGATCCGACGTGCATCCTCGTCCGAAAGGTCCTCGACCAGGTGACGGCGCCAGTCGGCGATTTCGTCGAACCACTCCGTTCCGTCGCTTACCGACACCGCCCGCAGTATGTCGACGACCGCCGAGGAATCTTCGACGTCGGCCAGATATTCGACCAACTCATCTGCCCCACTTCGCGCCAGAAGCCAGGCGGCGCCGAATCGCACATCCTCATCGCCAAGCTGTTCGAGCAGCGCCGGGTGAAACCAGTCGACCCCGGCGCGCACCAGCCCCTGCACCGTCGATTTCGCACAGCCGGCGTCGGCCAGCAGGGTGTCGATCCGCTCGTCGAGTTCGGGATCTTCGAGGGCGGCGGCCATCGCGACCAAGCGGGCGGCCATCTTCGGGTCGTCGGTGTTGGCTGCCGCATCGAGCGGATCGGGGCTCGACGCCACCACTGCCCCCTGGTCCACCGCCATCGCCGCGATCAGCGGCCCCAGCTCTTCGTCAGTCATGGCCTGCTCGAATTGGTCTGCACCGATCTGCAGAGCTTCGAGCTTCGTTGATGGTTCGAGGAGTTGTTCTCGTAGCGATTCCATGTCTACTCGCTGTGGCAAGATGGTCGGTGGGCGCGCCCGCGGCGATTGTGGTGGCGGGTCGATGTTGTGTCCAGACGCCCCGAGAACTCTCCGCCGCAGTTGCGCGTGAACGCCCACAGTTGCACACTCGTCTGTCCTTGCTCGTCTTAGACCCAGGAGAAGTTGCAGTGAGTCTCAATCCGGAAGCGATCATTTTGGAGATGCAACGGGAGCGAAGCTCTCAAAACGTCGCCACCTTCGGGTGGATGCCCCACCCCGAAGACATCGAGGCGCTGGCGAAGGCGTGCGCCCAACGAGATCTGCGCCATCTGGCAGCGGGGCTGGGCGAACAGGAGGGCTCCCAGGTGTCCGTCGACGAACCGGACTGGGATGCGCTCGAGCGCGCCTGCGGCGACACCATCGACGAGGAACCACACATCCGCGATGTCTTCGCACAGGTGTATCGGCAGACCGTCGAACAGCAGCAGTAGCGCACGCGCCCGGCTCGCCTCCGCGACCACCATCGATCAAACAGGTGTAACCAAGAGGGGATGTGGAGATACTGGAGATAGGGGGATTTGAGAGTGTCACGCTCCGGATTGCGCGTTTAGATTTGCATCGCCTGTTTCGACTTGGATTTGCGGGGGGATTGCTGATGGCGCGCCTCTGTTTGCCGAAACTACTATTGGGATGTCTGCTCGCCGCGATTGCAGCCGGCTGTGCACCTGCCGTCGAGCACGTCACGGAGGCGACGGTGAAACCGGCGGTGGGCTCGGGGCTCGAAGAGCTGACTGAAGAGGAGAACAAACAACGGGTCAATGAATTGCTCGAGTTGGAGGGGGTGGAAGCGGCCGGAGAGAGCATGGGCCGGGGCCTGACGATGGGAAGTCTGTCGGCTCTGGTGGGGCTTCAGGACGAACTGCAGGCGATCGACCTTGAGGGGCGAACGGGCGCCGCCTTCGAGCTGATGGCCAAACACGTCGACGACGATCTGCGGCCGGTGCTCCAGCAGCTCGCCGCCTCGATGACTCAGGCGGTGTTGGATGTGGTTGGAAGCCCCGAGAATCGCCAGCAAGCCCAACTTCTGGCCGCCGCCGTCACCGACGCGGTCATGGAGGCGATCGCCGACGGGCTGCGCGGCGAGATGGGCCCGGCCGTCCAAGAGATGCTTGTCGACCACGTCGGCCCCGGCATCCAACAGATGCTCGACGACGACTTCAACGAAGCACTCGGCGAGACCGCCCGCGTCGTCTCCCGCAAAGTCGCCGTCGGCGCCGCCGAGGGACTGCGGGAAGCGGGGGTCGTCCAGCCCGACGAACCAACGCTGGTCGAGCTGTTCGCACAGCGCGTCGTCGACCTCGGCGATGCCCTGGGCTGGATGTTCTGGGTACTTGTGCTGGTATTCTTCGCGCTGTTCGTGGTGTTCGTCGGATGGGCGGCGCGGCTGATGTTCCAGGCCCGGGACGTCAAAAAGAAAAGCGACCTGCGCGACGAGACAGTGGTCCGGCTCGCCGAAGCGATCAGACGGGTGGAGCACAACGGGGAGAACGAACGGGAGCTGTTGCGAGAAGTCGAGCGAGAGATGGACGAACTCGACAGGGATTAAACGGACGGAAATTTAACTAAAATGCGGCACCGGCGAGATGACAGCGCTAGATTTAAAATGCGGCACCGGCGAGATGACAGCGCTAGATTTCAAGTTGATCCGAGCGCAGATGTACCCACTGCGGTGCCTCAAGCGAACAGCGACTGAAAGATAGCGCTGTCAGCCGGCGAGACGTATGTTTCAGTTAAATTTCCGTCCGTTTAA
>SKMT01000496.1 GCA_007120915.1 Myxococcales bacterium
CGATGTCGTTCTCGAGTTCGATGTCGAGTTCGATGTCGATGTCGTTCTCGAGTTCGATGTCGAGTTCGTTCTCGATGTCGGAATCGGACTCGGCCTCGGGGTGGTCGACCGTGCCGTCGCGTGGGTCGGGCTGGGAGAGAATCTCCTCGGAGTCCTTCAGAAAATCAGCGCCGACGACATAGCCAATGGCCGCCGCAATCAGCCCCTGCACGCTGGCGGCGAAGAACACGAAGATCAGCGCCGGCCAGCCCAGCCACACTCCCACCAGCGCCATCATCGTCACGTCGCCGCCGCCCAGCGCCTCGATGCCTCGCATTGCGAAGTAGACGTAAAACAGCATGATCACCACCATCGCCCCGGCTACCAGCCCGATCAGAGCGTGGTGTACGCCCACCGGTGGCCACAGATGGGCCAGCGACCCCGGCGGGAACAACCCCGAGTTGAGAATGAACGCCGCCACCACGCCCAGCGCAATGCCCGGCAGGGTAAACTCGTGGGGGATCAGATAGTGATCCAGGTCCACGAAGGTGATCACCACCAGCAGTGCCAGAAATGCCAGATACAGCACAAAGGGGATCAGAATCACCAGCCAGGGAATCTCTCCGACGAACACCGTGCCCTGGAAGTAGACGTGGGCGACCTTGATCCAGAGCGCGGCGGCGAGCATGCCCACAAGCGCCTCGATGACCGCGTAGCGCACCGGTATTTCGGTCTCACAGCTTCGGCAGCGTCCGTCGAGCAGAAACCAGGAGACGATGGGGATGTTGTCATACCACCGGATCGGCGCGGCGCAGCCCGGACACCGGCTTGCAGGGGTGACAACCGATTCACCCCGGGGAACCCGGTAGATGACCACGTTCAGAAAGGAACCGATCACCGCTCCCAGGCAGAACGCGAGAAATGTCAGGGTGAAAAAGAACGGTTCGGCGGCCATGGGAAGTTCCGGGCGGGCAGAGACAGCTACGCACTGTCACCATTGTCGTGATTGACCCTCTTTTGTCGATATCCTCGCCCCAGATACACGGCGTGAGCCAGCACGGCGATCAGGCTGGTCATTGTCAGCACCGCCACCACTCCCAGAAGGGGCTGGCCGTCGCGGGGGATCAACTCGCCGGCTTCGGGCACGGTCATCGAACCGATGCGGGCGGTGGTCACGAAGGTCAGCGTCAGCGCCGTGGCAGTGCTCATCAACAGCGCGAAGTACTTCATCACCCGGCGCCGATATCGCCAGCCCACCCCGTAGACCCAGTACCAGCAAAACAGCAATCCCCAGCCCAGCCCCACCATCATCGGGTGCCACTCCCCGGTGTTGAGCGAAAAATACAGCGCCAGCACTGCTGCTGCTCCCACCGCCAGGTAGGCCGGGTGCAACACCCGGTGTTCCGGCACCCGTCCCGGCAGCACCCGAACCCCCGGGCGCTCGTCGTCACCTCGTTCCCCGATAATGACCGCCGGCAATTCCATCGACTTGCCGGTCTCAAAGGCATCCTCCACCTCCGGTTTCTCCCCCTGGGGTGTCTCCTCGTCTGAGATAGGTTCTCCTCGTTGGCAGCGATCGCGGCGATCCCTCGTTTTCGCCTACCATGTTAGCGACGCTGACGGCAACGAGTCTACGGAACCGACCGCCCTGCTTACACAACCGCCATCTATTGGGGACGCCTTCGGTTCGTAGACAACCTCCGTGCTTGCACAACCGCCATCTATTGGGGACGCCTTCGGCTATCTAAGATTTATGGGGAGCTTCGGATGATCGCCTGTGGTACGCGATGTCAACCACGACCCCACGACCCGAGACCCAAGACCCACGACCCACGACCCACGACGCAAGACCCGAGACACACAACGGCCCGCCCCGCTGCGGTGCAGCGAAGCGGGCCGTCGATCTGTGCCGGCGCGGCCGTTACGACGCGGCGGTCACGTCCTCTTCGGTGGTGTCGGCGCCTTCTTTGATCTTGCTGTATTTTTCGCGGCGCACGGACTGACGGGTCCGGTTCGACTCTTCGTGAAGGAAGGGCTCCTTGTCGCGGATGATCCCGCGGTCATAGGCGATGTTCGCCAGCTTCTCACGCATCGTCTTGCGGCCCCGGAACAGACGGCTCATCACCGTTCCCACCGGGCAGCCCAGAATGTAGGCGATCTCCTTGTAGGAGAAGTCGTTCAGGTCCGCCAGAATCACCACCTGGCGAAACTCCGGGGACAGTGACTCAAAGGCCTCCTGCACCTCGGGGGTGAACGTCTTGTACAGCGTCTCCTTTTCGGGGCTGTCGTAAAAGTCGGTGTTGTCACGGCTGAAGAAGTTGCGTTCGATCGGGCGCTGATCGTCGGAGTTGAGAATCTCTCGCTCCTTCTTCTTGCGCCGGTATCTGTTGATGAACGTGTTCTTCAGAATCGTAAACAACCAGGCCCGGCAGTTCGTGCCCTTCTCGAAGCGATCCCAGTTGGTGAACGCCTTGATGAAGGTCTCCTGGACCAGGTCTTCGGCGTCTTTTTCGTTCTTGGTGTACCGAAGTGCCGTGGCGTACAGCTCGTCCATATGCTCCAGGGCCGCGGTCTCGAACCCCTCGTACTTGGGGTCGTTCGACTTGTTAAATTCGTTGATCCTCAGCATGACTGACTCCTTTCGTCTCGTGTATCTGTTGCGCAACCGGAAGCGACTGGTGCCGCTTTCGGGTTGTCGTTCCGCTCTTTCTGCCTTGTCATGGGTTTAGAAGCATTCTAAGGGGGAAAGGTTTCAAAAAAATTCGGATATTATCGAAAAAATCTGTTCAGGGCGGAACAAAGCGCTGTTCATCGACGGCGTTGTCGGCGCGCAAACCGTCGCCATCCGGGCGAGCAGTGCCGTAGAATCAGACAGGGTGCAGCGGCGGCACCAAATGCCATGACACGCCGCTATCTGGCCCCGACGCCAACCCCGGGGGCACATCTTCGAAGGTAGACACCAGCCGTTTTCGGTCACGGGTGTTGGCAGATGTTGGGAATGGAATGCAGCGCTGTGTTGTATGTGCATCGGTCGGCGTGGCCGACGGCTTGTAACAGCCGATCACGGGTGTTACGGTTCCGCGACTTTTCAACCTGCTCGCGGGGGCGCGCGGGTGCCATTTATGCCAATCTTGCCGGTCTTTCCCCGGCGATAGTCGACAGACGTTGCTTAGAAGACGAAGAAGGGACTCATCATGACGGACTCGGTTGACATCATTCCGGTCAACATCGAAGAGGAAATCCGCCAGTCGTACATGGATTACGCCATGAGCGTGATCATCGGTCGGGCGCTGCCCGATGTGCGCGACGGGCTCAAACCGGTGCACCGGCGCATCCTGTATGCCCAGCGTGACCTGGGTAACCGCTGGAACTCGCACTACAAAAAATCGGCCCGTGTCGTCGGTGGCGTCATCGGTAAGTATCACCCCCACGGCGACAAAGCGGTCTACGACGC
>SKMT01000644.1 GCA_007120915.1 Myxococcales bacterium
CAATGATCGATGTTCGGTGAGATGGCCCCCCGGTGGGCCCGTGCGACCGTAGTGAAACGGAGGGAGCGCGGGTGGACAAGGGGCGATGAACCCCCAGGTGGTAGGTGGTATGCGATGAGCCTGACAGGCAAACAACTTCCCGACTTGAAGACGGAGATTCCGGGGCCGAACTCCAGGGGATGCATCGACGATCTGGCGCGGTCGGAGTGCCCGGCGATCACCGCCCGGCGCGCCCGGCGTCAGGAACAGACCGGTGTGGACCAGGATCCGATTGTGTGGCGGCGCGCCCTGGGGGCGAACGTCGAGGACGTCGACGGCAATGTCTTCGTGGATCTGACGGGGGCGTTTGCGGTGGCCGGGCTGGGCCATTCGCACCCGAAGGTGGTGGAGGCGGTGAAGCAGCAAAGCGAGCGGCTGATCCACGCGATGGGCGACGTCTACCCGGGGGAGCCGAAGATCGAGCTTTGTCGCCGACTCGCCCAGATTACGCCGAAGCCGTTGACTCACTCGATTCTGGGGCTGTCCGGCTCCAGTGCGGTGGAGGCGGCGCTGAAGACGGCGGCGATTCACACCGGCAAACCGGGAGCGCTGGCGTTCTGGGGGGGCTACCACGGGCTCGGCTACGGAGCGTTGGGAGTGACGGCATATCGCGAGGAGTTTCGCCGCCCCTTTCTGGCCCAGACCAACCCGCAGGTCGACCACGTGCCGTTTCCCGACACCTTCCGGGCTCCCTTCGGGATGGACCGGGGGGCGAAGCCCGCTGATGTGCGCGACGCCGTGCTCACCCACATCCGCCAGAAGCTGGAGGGACCGGCGACCGCCGCGGAGTCGATCGGCGCGATCATCGTCGAGCCCATCCAGGGCCGCGGCGGGGAGGTGATGGCTCCACAGGGGTTTCTCGAAGGGCTGCGTCGCATCTGCGACGAGTTCGGGCTGGTGCTGATTTTCGACGAAATCTACACCGGATTTGGGCGCACGGGCTCGATGTTTGCCTGCGAGCAGGCCGGGGTGGTCCCGGATATTCTGTGCCTGGGCAAGGCGATGGGCGGTGGATTCCCGCTGTCGGTGGCCATCGGGCGCGAAGAGGTGATGGCCTCCTGGGGGATGTCCAGCGGCGAGGCGATCCACACCTCCACATTTCTGGGCAACCCGCTGGGTTGTGCGATGGGGCTGGCGGTCATCGACGCGCTGGTCGAAGAGAATTGGCCGCAGAAGGTCGCACAGAAGGGCCGAGACATCCGAAAGCGGCTGGAAGTGTTCGCCAGGCGCTATCCCGACCGGGTCGGCAGGGTCCGAGGCCGGGGGCTGATGCTGGGGTTGGAGCTGGTCGAAGATCCCGACAGCCGCGCACCGGACGGTGCGCTGGCGTTTGAACTGGTACAGCACTGCCGGCAGAAGGGCTATCTGGTACTGCCGTCGGGCCGCTGGGGTCAGGTGCTTGCGCTGTCGCCGCCGTTTATGGTCACCGACGAGCAGTGGGAGGGATTTTTCGAGGCGTTGGACCAGGGATTTCAGTCAAGACCGCAGGAGGAGTTGTGATGAAGCCGGAAGTTCGCCTGGACCGATGGATCGGATTGGTCGCGGCAGTGGTAGTCATGGTCTTCGGCACGCACTGTCAGTCACCCACTGTGGAATCGGACCCGGAACCAGCCCCGCAGGAAGCGGTCACTGAACCGGAGCCGCAGCAAGGTGACAGCGTCGTCGCTGAAGAGCCGGACCCACAACAAGACGAACCGGTCTCCGAGTCGCAGCAGCCCGATGAGTCGCACGAGGCCCCCCGGCAGCCGGAGGAGACGGACGATGGACCTGAAGCCGATGCGGATGATGCAGAAACCGATGGGCAGAGGCCAAAGAATCTGGATGAACTGTTCGGGCAGTGCGACGGACGTATCGGTGAAGATCTCGATCCCCGGTGTGCCGCCGAAGCCATCGTGGAAGTGATCTTGGATGGGGCCAGTGGTGAGAAGGTGGATAGATGCGAGGATACCGGTGATGTCTTAGGGCTGGTCGGTTGCACCGAAGATGTGCATCGTCAACTGTTCGCGCAACTGCCGCCGGAGGAGCAACGCGACGGTGCGTTGTATCTCGCCCTGGCACATGTCCAACAGCGCGCTGGCCGGGAATGCGCCTGGGAAAGTGCGGAGGCTATGGCGATGTTGGTCAGCCGGGCGGTACAACGGGACGAACATCTTCTGGAGGAAGTCCGAGATGAGTTTGATGATAGGCTGCGCGGGGTGCCGAAATACCACGAGATGCTGGGCCAACTCGATGTGGACACATGGGAAGGATTGGAGGGGTTTCTGGTAGAAACTCGGTTCTATCGCACAGCCGAGCGAGCCGGTACCAGCCCCCGCACCTCATCGCTGGAGTTTGACGAGGACGGAACCTACCGCGCACAGCTGCGGCTTCATCAACGTCCCGAGGGGGATGAAGACTTCGAGAGGGTGACCGGAAGCTGGGAACTTGTGGAGGCCGAACCGGGTGAAAAGCCGTTGATTTCGCTGGACGATAGCATGTTTCGCATCACCGAGACGGAGCTCTTTACGTTGGAACCGGCAGATCCGGACGACTCGGAGGCCGCTGATTTTGGAACCTGGGATCGACGCAATTTTTCGGGGGAAGTCGAATGTATCACGCCCCCCATCTGATGACGGTGTGTGGAATCAGGGCTCAGCGCCGAACTGCTGAAGGATGGGCGAGGCGATGGCGCGGGGAAGTCGCTCGTCGGTGTTTTCGATGACGTCGCTGGAGACGGTGGTGTAGCTGCGGGCGCGTTTGGCCGGCTCACGGGTCTCGAAGACCAGGCGGTCGCTGTCGGTGTCATCGGGGTTGTCGATGACGATCCAGACCGGCCAGGCGGTCTTGGTGGTGTCTTCCTGGTCGCGGATCGTCTCCGGGACGGGGTTGGTCAGAATGCGAAGCCGGGGGGTGTCGACGCGGCGGGTCGGTTTGTCGTCCTGGACCCAGACCGCTTCGTCGTCGTCAATCTTGATCTGGCGAAGCACCTTGCGGGCCGCGAAGCTCTGGGCTTCGAAAAAGCCACGCATCAGAAAGAAGAGCACCATCCACACGATAATCACCGCCAGCGAGATCACCCCGGCGGTCACCGGCTCGGCGGCGACGCCGCCGGGCTGGCGGGCGGCGGCGATGCCCACCACAGCCACTCCGCAGATCAGCCCACCCCAGATCGGATGGTCCGCCAGCCAGCGCAAAAGGTTGCCGACAAAGCCCTCGCGGCGAACATCGATGGTGGTGCGGTAGGAGATTTCGATAGCGCTGTCAGGCATGTCAGAGGTTGGAGGAGTTGGAGAGTTGTGGCGCAAATCCGATGAGGTTCGTTCGCCCGAGCGTAGCCCCGACCGACTGGAGGCCCCCGGCCGCAAGGAGTTCGGGGGACTGAGGTGGTTTGATTACAGGCCTACGATAGCC
>SKMT01000371.1 GCA_007120915.1 Myxococcales bacterium
ACATCACGGAGCGCCAACAGGACGGGACGCTGGATCGCATCTACAGTATCGAAACCGAACGGGGCATCGACCAGTGGCACCCCGACGACGTGGAGGCAGCCGGCCAGTTGTTTGCCCAGCAACCGCTGGAGATCAACGGTCTGAACTGGAGAGTCCACGCCGTGTCGACCCCCGATTATCTGGCCCAACACCGGGGGCGAAGCCCGATGGTGGTGCTTCTGTTGGGGTTGGCGACGACTGTGGGCTTCGCCGCCTTCGCCTTCGCGATTACCGGGCGAAGCCGTGAGGTTCAGCGACAGGTGCAGCGACGCACCCGGGAACTGACCGCCGCCCAGCAACAGGCCGAGCAGGCTGCCGAGGCCAAAAGCGAGTTTCTCGCCAACATGAGCCACGAAATTCGCACGCCTATGAACGGTATCGTGGGAATGCTGCAATTGCTGGCAGATACGGGACTGCAACGAGAGCAGCGCGAGTACACCGATCTGGCACAGAAGTCCGCCCGCGGGCTGCTGGAGTTGATCAACGACATCCTGGATTTCTCCAAGATCGAAGCGCGCCAGTTGGAGCTACACGAACGACCTTTCAACCTACGGAGGCTCGTCGAGGAGACGGTTCGCACCATGGAGCTTCGCGCCGAAGAAAAGGGGCTTCATCTGGACTGCGAGATCTCCGACGAACTCGTCTTTCGGGTACTCGGCGATCCGGACCGTCTACGCCAGATACTGGTGAACCTGGTGGGCAACGCCATCAAATTCACCGACGATGGTCAGGTGCAGGTACACGTAGAGGTTGAGCGCAGGGTCGACTCGGAGATCGCCATTCAGTTCTCGGTCAGTGACACCGGCCCGGGCATCGATCCGGAGAAGCAGGACGAGATCTTCGAGGCATTTCACCAGGCCGACAGCACCTCCACACGCCGCTATGGGGGGACCGGGCTGGGGCTGGCGATCGCTTCGCAGCTCGTAGAGCTGATGGAGGGACGAATCTGGCTGGAGAGCGAGCCGGGAGAGGGAAGTACGTTCTGCTTTGTGATTCCCTTTCGCGACGCCGGCCCCCTGGTGGCCCGCGACACGGAACTGAACGGAGATCAGCCGCCCCAGCCTGAACAGACACCCCGGCCGTTGACCGTACTTCTCGCCGAAGACAACCCGGTCAACCAGCGCGTCACCGTCGATCTGCTTGAGAAACGAGGCCACCAGGTATTCCTGGCCAGCGATGGAGAAGAAGCGGTCGAACTGTACGAGCAACACCGTGGCGATATTGACGTGATTCTGATGGACGTCCAGATGCCGAATCTAGACGGATTCGAGGCTACCGCCGCCATCCGAGCGTACCAGGAGGACAATGGGCTGGACAAGCCCATCATCGCCCTGACCGCCCATGCCATGGAGGGCGACAGAGAGCGGATCCTGAACTCAGGAATGGACGATTATCTCTCCAAGCCCGTCTCCTACGAAGAATTGTATGAACAGGTGGAGCAGGTGGTCGGGTCTGAGTCGTGAGTCTTGGGTCGTGAGTCTTGGGTCTTGGGGTCGTGAGCCACCAAGGGTCAATGGAAACTCCCCTGAAATCTTAGATAGCCGGAGGCGTCGTTCAGCCGGAGGCGTCCCTAATAGATGGCGGTGGCATAAGCACGGAGGTCGTGGGGTCGTGAGTCTTGGGTCATGGGCCACAGCAGCCCAGTCGAAGCTCCCCACAAATCTTAGTTAGCCGCAGTTCAGGCGCCTCAAATAGAAGGCGGTCGTGTAGACTGGAAGGTCTCAAAACCGAATCGCCGCGGAGAGCCAGGGCATAATCTGAGCGTCGCCGCCGTAGGTTGTCAGGTAGACGGCGGGCTGGATGGCGGCCCGCTGGTAGATCCAGGTGCTCCCCAACCCCAGGGTAAACGCGCCCAGCGGGCCGAGCCCGGCGCTAAAATCTGTCTCTTCGACGAGCCCACGCTCCGCGTCGTAGGCCAACTCCGGGCTCAGCGCCGACTCCAGCGCCCAGAAGTTGCCCTGTGAGATGCCGGTGAATGCCTCCACGTTCAGCACCAGCCAGTCGGTCACGAAGTGATTTAGCCCCCCGTACAGCGCAGCCCACCATCCGGAGGCGGGCATCCAATCTGTTCGCTGTTCGGTGACTCCGCAGGTGCTCTCGGCCCATTCTCGTCGGTTGTCGCAGCCGTCGAAGTCGACATCCTCGACCAACTGAAACACCGGCATATGTACGGCGAGCCCGACATTCCAGGTGGTGTCGTCGGTGGCGATGGCGTCGAACACGGCGTGCATTACGGTGCCGGCGTCGGCGGTGCCGGGATGGAAGTTGGTGCGCCGATAACGCCCCTGCACCCCGGCGGTGACCGACCATGCCTCACCGCTGGCCACGCGCACCTGGCCACCTGCGCCCAGGTAGGTCTGGCTTCCCAACGGTAGATATCCCTCCGCGAAAAACTGGCCCCCCTCGAAGATGGAGCTTTCCAGCCGTTGTCCGTACAGCAACCTGTTGGCAACGGTGACGGTGCCGCGGGGGGCGATGTAGCCGGAGCGCCAGGCGATATTACTGCCGGCGAGCGGGTTGTACTGAGAACGATCGTCGACGCGACCCCGTGGAGGCTTCGGGTCGTCGAGACGGTCGGAGTCGTCGCCAGCATGTTCACCGAACTCGAAGTCCTCGTCGACGGTGTCGATCCCTTCGTCGGCACCGGCGACGGCGGACATCGCCATCACCACGGCGATGCAACCTCCCACCAGAAGCAAACGCAGAGCTGTCATGGTTGAAACACCTCTCGACTCGCAGACCGACGTACCGAACGGGAACAGACGAGATCCATGCCCAATCCTAGGCGACTACATCGGGGATTGCCACAGGTTCACTGCACGCCGTCGATCTGCTCGGAGATTTTGCGGGCGACGTCGACCCGGTACTCTTCGCGTACCTGTGGTGAAAACGGAAATGCTTCCAGCCGAATCGACACCGGCCGGCTATCGCGTGCGACGGAGTCGATGAATGCACGTGGCCGGCGCCTGGGGCACGCAAGCGGAACCAGTGCGGCAATCGTCTCCATTCTCTCGGCGACACTCTCGACGTCATCGACGTCGCCGATCTCAAGGGTCAATTCACAGGCGATGTCCTCGCGCCCCGAATACCGCGAGACGGGCCGGTCGATCAGCTCCAGGTGGGGAATGTCGTGGGTGACGCCGTCACCATCGCGAAGCTGGAGCGACCTGACGCCGATGGAGATGATTTCTCCGTTGTAGTCACCGACCCTGATGCGGTCTCCCCGTTTCAGATCTGCTTCGCTGAACAACACCAGCCCGGCCACCACGTTGCGAAGCCATCGGTGTGCCAGAAGCACAACGGCGGCCAACCCTAGAACAACGAGCAGCAATCCCGTGGTGAACCCGGACAGCGCGACCGCCGCCACAAGGAGCACCGCCGCCGACGCCC
>SKMT01000412.1 GCA_007120915.1 Myxococcales bacterium
ACCGGCTATTGCCGACGTCACAGGCGACGGGAATCCGGAGCTGGTGGTGGTCGGCTCGGTGCAAAACGCCTCCCAGACCGACCGCAAACGAGGCGTCGCTCTCTGGGTGGTGCGACCCGACGGCACCCGTCCCGATCACTGGCACGAGCCCTATCACGTCCCCGACTATCTTGCCGGTCTGTGGGGGCTGGGCGACAACATCGTCGGTGCCACCAACAGCGTCGCCGTCGCCGAGCTCGACCCCGACCGCGACGGCCTGGAGTTTGTCTTCGCCGGATTTGACGGTCGCATCCACGCCGTCGACGCCCAGGGCCAACGACTGTGGCGCCACACCTATACCACCGACGACAACGTACTTACCTCGGGGGTTGTTGTCGCCGACCTTTCGGGCAACGGAATCCCCGAGATTGTCTTCACCACCTACTCGACCGACGAAGACAACAGCCACCTGTTCATCCTCGACGCCGGCGGCAATCGCCTCCACACCGTGGATCTACCGGGCCGCGGCGCGATGCCGCCCCCCACCATCGCCGACGTCTCCAACGACGGAGCCGTCGAAATCGTCGTCAGTCTCAAAGACGGGGTCACCGACGAACATCAGGTACTTGTCTACACCGTCCCCGGCTCGGCAGATAACTGCCTGCTGTGGCCCACCGGCCGCGGCAATTACCTGCGAAACGGGTTCGTGCCGGTCGAAGAAACATGACCCCACAGCACAGTTACTCGCATAACGATCACCTGCCTCCTTGATGTTCCACCGTCGTGGGGCGACCATTGCAACCGTCACAATTCGTTCATGACGAGGAGTCGAGGGACTGGCCCGATGACGCTCCGCCAACCGGTCGGCCTGCCCGGCACGGTGGCAATGCCAGAAACCATGGAGAAGACAATGAACACTCCCGAACATCACGAAGATCTTCAGCTCGTCGCTCACCACTTCGAGTGGGCACGCATCCGGTTGAACCTGCATATCATCGAGGTCGCACGACAGGCCGATTGCGACGATATCGACAACGGGTGCACCCAACTCAGAGAGATTGAGAATGCCACGCCCCAGCCCGCCGAGGTGTATGCCAGGTTCGCCCCGGTGCTGAACATCGATCTGGACGGGCTGGAAGAACAACTCCAACAACGACGGGACCGGCGCCTCGAACAGCACCGGCAGGACATCCCGGCACGCCGGCTTGGAGCAGTCCTGGAGTCGGTGCGAACCAACGCGGACATGTCGGTCGACCAGGTCGTCGACGGCACGGATGGGCTGGTTGGAACCAGACGATATCACCGCCTCGAAAAGGGCCGTGACCGCCTTCCCTCCGGCGCCGAGTTGCAGGCACTTGCCAAGTCGTTCGACATCGATGTTGATGCACTGCGATGGGCTGCCGCACAGCAGCGTCGGGTCTATGACCGCCTCACAGACACACCGACCTTCGTCGCGCGCGCTGTCCCCGGATTCTATGTGACGTCACCACTGCCTCAGCCGGCCTCAACAAAGCAGCATCTCGACTACGCAACCACCTTCGCCCGCCAGAAGTGCGTGCAGGTCTGTCTGGTATTCGCCGACAGCCGGTCGGTCTACATCAAACCCGACGGGACTCGCCGCGAACGATTCGAACCACCTTCGACGACAGTGCAGTGAGCCGATCAACATTGTCCACGCCACCGCAAACCCTTTACTCTACGTTGCCACGACCACCGACCACCCAACACCAACCACCTAACACCGACCACCCAACACCGACCACCCGATCTCATGTGGCAATTCACCCTCGACAATCTGCGCGACGGCAACCCCGTGTTCGTCGCCCATGTCGCCCACAACACGAAGCATTCGCCGGGAACCACGGGTGCCCGGCTCGCCGTCGGCCCCAATGGCACCACGGCCGGAACCATCGGCGGCGGGATCATGGAAGCCGAAGTGCTCCAACGGGCTGAGGAGGCGCTCTCCGACGATGACTTCACCCCGGAATACGAGCGGCTGTACCACCGACGAAACGCGCCCGACGCCGGTGAGCCGGCCAAACCCTCCGGGCTCGCCTGCGCCGGCAATCAGACCAATGTCTACCACGTCGTCGAGCCCGACGAAGATCTGGAGATCGTCGAAGCAATCGTCGAACAGCTCGCCAACGACCAAGCCGGGCTCGTCGAGATCTCCGAAGCAGGCATGAAACTGACGGACCATGCTCCCGAAGAGATCGAACCGCCCTACCGATTCGACCGCGGTGATGACTGGAGATTCCGCTGGCAGCTTCTCAATTGGAAACGCGTCGCCATCATCGGAGGTGGCCACTGTGGGCTGGCGCTGTCCCGGGTGACGGCTCAACTGGGCTACACGGTCACGGTGTTCGAAAACCGCCCCGATGTCTTCACTTTCGCCGAGAATGACTACGCAACCCACAAGATCGTCGTTGACGACTACGCCGAGGCCGGTGACCAGATTCGGCATCCGGTGTTCACCCACGTGGTGGTGATGACCTCCAACCAGCCCGATGATGTACGCGGCCTGCTCAGTGTCGCCGAGGGGCCCTATCCCTACATCGGCGTGATGGGTGCACCGGCGAAGCTCGCCCGCATCCGAAGCGACCTTCTCGACCTCGGCATTTCATCGGAGGCCATTGACCGATTCTACGCTCCCATCGGCCTGGAGATGACCTCCAACACTCCCGAAGAGATCGCCACAAGCATCGCCGCCGAGCTGCTGCGCGAGCGCGAGTCGCTCTTTCCATTCACTCGGCCCGACGATCTCTGAGAACGTATCGCCCGCTCGGCCCGATGTTTCGATCCTGCGAGACATCAGCCCTCCCGCAGCGTGGGTTCTTTAAAAAATTACGGGAAACCGCACCAGAACCGGTCAAGACACCCATAACACCGCATTACGATCACCCAAAAATTCCGGACGGGAGGGAGGAGGAAGGTAGAGAAATGCGTCGTTGCGACAGCAGCGACGACGTGATCGATTTTCGATTCTTTGAGTTTTGATCACTATACGATCATTCTGATCTCGCAGTCGCTGCTGTTGTTGTCGTTCGTCTCCGTGCGCTGAGTCGTTGTCTTGTCCATGCTGTGTGTCGTCGCCTCCTCTGAGTTGACGATGAAGTCAAGAAAAAGCCGGATTTTTCTGGCAACCCTTCGATTGGCCTGGAATCGCCGATCCATCGTCATACAGCTACGTCCAGGAGCGATGCACCGACTCGGCGTCCTCACCCCTTGCCTTCGACTGCGTAGCCGGCTCGGAGTTGTGGCGCGTACCTCTATTTTTAGCGGCCCGTTTTGGGAATCCGGGAAAACCCCTTGTTCCCCGCCACGATCATCCCGCCTTGCCGGGGACGTAGTTGCAGCCCAAATCGTACAGGTCTTACGCGAACTACGCCCCCCAAACCCGTAGCCGACAACGAGGCCGGCTCCGGCCGCAGGTGAAATTGTCGAATCTG
>SKMT01000353.1 GCA_007120915.1 Myxococcales bacterium
CCAGCACCCAGAGCCCAGCACCTCAGAGCCCAGCACCCAGAGCCCAGAGCCTAGCGCCCAGAGCCCAGCGCAATGAGCAGTACTGACGCCAATCCGGATCCGACGGCTGCCATCTCGGTGATCATCCCGGTGTACAACGATGCACCGGGGCTGACCCAAACCGTCGAATCCCTGCTGGCCGCCGACATGGCGCAGGGCGACGAAATTATCATCGTCGACAACGGCTCCGGCGACGACACCTACCGGGTCGCCCGCACCTTCGACGAGGATCACCCCGGCCGCGTGGCGGCACTGCTGGAGGACTCGATCCAGGGCTCCTACGCCGCGCGCAACCGCGGCATCGAGGCCGCCGACGGCGATATTCTGGCGTTCATCGACGCCGACATGACCGTCCCCGAAGACTACTTCTCGGCCGTGCGGGCCCGCTTCGAAGACGGCGACGTCGACTACCTCGGCTGCGACGTCCGCATCGTCGTCGGCGACCCAACCCCCGCCGGCCACTACAACGGGCTGACCGGATTCCCCATCCAGGCGTACATTGAGCGTGGCCGCTACGCACCGACCTGCTGTCTGTGCATCCGCCGCGACTGCATCGACCGCATCGGCCCCTTCGACCACCGCCTCGAATCCGGCGGTGATATGGAATTCGGCAAGCGCGCCCACGCCGCCGGGTTGACTCAGAAATTTGCCGAAGAGATCACGCTGCACCACCCGGCGCGCACCGAGTTTCAAGCACTGATCAACAAGCAACGCCGCATCGGGAGAGGTCACGCCCAACTGTCCCACCACCACTCGGAGCGGTTCTCACTTCTCACCGAGCTCTATCTGACGCCCTGGAAGTATTTTCTGCCGCACAACCCGCTGAAACTGCGGTCCCAATGCCGCGAACGCGGCTGGGATATCGGTGTTGCAGTACTTCTCACCATCGCCTTCTGGCGAATCCCCCTGGCCTGGGCGGGGCTGGCTGCCTATCTGGGCGAGGCCCGACGGCTTTCGGCGGGGAGATAAAACCTCGGTGTAACCAAAAGGAGATAGGGAGATACTGGAGATAGGGGGATGTTGATTTTTATCTCCTCATCTCCTTTATCTCCATATCCCCTCTTTCTTACACGCCTAGTCACGGTGACCCACATCGCCCCCATCCCCTTGTGTGGCGACCCCAGAATCTCTACCTTCATCTCCATGCAGTTTTAGCAGTCCCGGGGACAGTTTCAGCGGTATTCGAGCCCGTTCATGCACTGATGCTCTGCGAGGTGCACCGATGCCTACCGTTGAACCAAATGTTCGAGTCGACCACAGAAACGGCCACCCACAGTGGCGCACCCTCGGTGACTCCCACAGCTTCTCCTCATCAGACTACGATCTCGAAAAACCCCCGCCCCCCGAAGTGTCGGTGGTGGTGGTCTTCTGGGCACAGTCCAGCCCCTTCGGCACCTGTTTGCAGAAGATACGCCAGGCGGGCCACCGCATCGACGATGCGCTGGAAGTCATCGTCGTGAACAACGGATGTGGCGCAGAGCTGGCGGATCGGCTCGTCGGGCTGTGGGACCGCTGGATCGAAGTGTCGGAAAATGTCGGCCCCGCCCGGGCTCGCAATCTGGGGGCACGAGCGGCCCGCGCGCCGATCGTCGCCTTCGTCGACGACGACGGCCACGTCGACCCCGACTACTTCACCCGAGCCCTGGAGTATTTTGAGGACCCGCGGGTGCTCGGCATTCGCGGTCGCGTTCAGCCGCGCAACCACCCATTCCTGTCTGCTCTTGCGACGCACTATGACCGTGGCGCCGAGCCACTTCCCGATGCGCTGATCACCGAGGGGGCATCCCTGGTGCGTCGGCGCGCCTTTCTCGATGTCCACGGGTTCCCGGAGGGCGTCGACGGCCACGAAGGCATCGAATTGACCTACCGGCTGCTGTCGAATTCGGCCCGCGGCACCACTCTGTACGCCCCGGATGTGCTGTTGAGCCACGATTACGTCGACGGTCTTCGTGAGTTCGTCGCCAAGTCCATCCGGCACGCCCAAAATGAAGTCGACCTCGACAGCCGCGACCCGGATGCTGCCGACTTTCTTCGCGCCTACTTCAAGCAGTCCTTTCCCCGCCGGTCACTCTCCCCGCCTCAATGGCTGGCTCGCCACGGTCTGCGCCTGCTTCGATTTCTGCTCCAGTCCGCCGCTCGACTTCAGGCCCGAATCGCCCCCGGGGGATCGCAATGAGCGCCAACCGACCACTGGTGTCGGTCGTCATCCCCGCCTACGACCAGGCGGAGTTTATCGAGGGATGCCTCGACAGCGTCGCCGCCCAGCGATGGGAGGGCCCGCTGGAAGTAATCGTCGTCGACGACGGCTCCCCCGACGACGTCGGCGACCGCGCCCGCAGCCATCCGCTGGAGACGACGGTGATTCGCCAGCCCAACCGCGGGGTCGCCGCCGCCCGCAACCGGGGCATCGACCAGGCGAGCGGCGAGTGGGTCGCATTTCTGGACGCCGACGACCGCTGGACTCCCGACAAACTTCAATTTCAGCTCGACGCGCTCCGTGAATTTTCGCGCCCCGCCCTGTCGTTTTGCCGCTATCGGCGATTGACCGCCGACGGCCGGCGCGCCTCCATCGCCCCCGAACACCCGGAGCCGCAACTGGTGGCCACCCCCAGGCGGCTGATGTGGCGCAACTTCGTGGGAACATCGACGGTCCTGGTCCATCGCAGATGCCTGCAGCGCTGCGGCGGATTTCCCGAAACCGAACAACTCGCCGCCGGCGGCCAGGACTACGCACTCTGGTTGCGCATCGCCGCCTACTTTCCGCTGGTCTACTTCCCCCGCATTGGCATGGAGTACACGCTGCACGAAGACAACCGCGTCGGAGCAGACGCCGTCTCCCACCACCGCGGTGGACTTCAGGCTCTCAAGGATTTCGTCGACTGGGACCCGGCACGGTTCCAATCCCTCTCACCGGCTGCGCTGGCAGCGCTGGCGGCACTGCGCACCGGCAAGTTTGCGCTGGATACACTGAAATTTCCGCGCCGATTTCCCACCGGTTCCCTCACCGGTGCGCTGCGCGAAACCATCTCTGCGCTCAATGACTTTTAACCACCGGCTCAGAGCCGCTCGCGCACCCGGTCCATCATCTCCCCCACTCTCTTGTCCCAGGAGTTCTCTTCGGCAAGCTCGACGCGCTTCTGCCGCGCCTTCTCGCCGTCATCGTCCATCGCTCTGGCACAGCGGTCGATGAACTCATCGGCGTTCTCCGCCACCTCCACCGCGTCGTAGTAGTCCGACAGCGCCGGCAGATTGGAGATGACCACCGGCGTTCCCGTGGCCAGATACTCGAAGAATTTGATGGGAAACACCGACTCTGTGTAGCTGTTGATTCGATAGGGAATCGTCGCCACGTCCATCCCCTTCAGATACCGCGGCAACTCTTCGTAG
>SKMT01000325.1 GCA_007120915.1 Myxococcales bacterium
GAAGATGTCGACCCGCCGCACCACAACCGCGATCACGTCCTGGCGCTGATCCCCGGGGTAGGCGTCTCCTATGCGCTCACCGACGAGATCACCCTCTTCTCCGGGATACACCGTGGATTTGCGCCGCCGCGCACCAAAGACGCGGTCACCTCCGACGGCGATCTGCTGGAACTCGATGCCGAGTTTTCCATCAATTACGAGCTGGGCATCAGAACCCGCATCGAAGACTGGCTCGCCGGCGAGTTCGCCGCATTCGCGCTCGACTTCTCCAACCAGATTATCCCCCCCGCCGAGGCCGCCGGCGCCACCGGCGCTGACCCCGAGGAAGACACTCTGGTCAACGCCGGTGAGACTCTGCAGTTCGGTGTGGAGACCGACGTAACCTTCGACCCCGGCCAGCTCGCCGACTGGGGATTCGGGTTGCCCATCAGCGCCACCTACACCTGGGTGCACGCCCAGTTCGGTGACGCCTGGGAAGACGAGCTGGTGGGCAACCGCATCCCCTACGCCCCGGAACACCGGCTGGCGGCGGCGCTGGGCTTCGAACACCCCGTCGGATTGTCTGCGCAACTGAGCGGAATGTACGTCAGCGAGCAATTCACCGACCCCGACAACACCGACACCCCCTCCGAAGACGGGCTCGCCGGGCGCATCGACCCCTATATGCTCGTCGACGCCCGCGTCGGCTACACCCACGAGCCGATCGGCACCACCTTCTTTGTGGCCGGCAAGAACCTGACGGACGAAAACTACGTCGCCTCCCGCGCGCCCCGGGGCATTCAGCCCGGCGCGCCGCGGCACCTGTTCGTTGGCGTGCGAGGGGAGATGTAGCCTGCGGCTCGGGGGTGAGGCCGGACTCGATGTCGAGCTCGTTCTCGATGTCGATGTCGGGCTCGATGTCGGACTCGGTGTCGAGCTCGATGTCGATGTCGTTCTCGGTGTCGAACTCGATGTCGATGTCGTTCTCGGTGTCGATGTCGGGCTCGTTCTCGATGTCGGGCTCGTTCTCGATGTCGGGCTCGTTCTCGATGTCGGGCTCGATGTCGAGCTCGAGCTCGTGAAGCGCCAGGGGCGCGGCGAAGCTCCCGCGGAGCGATCAGGAGCGCTGGCGGCCCGCCGGCGAAGCTCCCGCGGAGCGATCAGGAGCGCTGGCGGCCCGCCGGCGAAGCTCCCGCGGAGCGATCCACAACACCCTTGACACAATACGTCTCCATCCAACATAAAGATTAGCCCAAGCTAATTTTGTGGTTTGGGAACCCTTCTGGAGATCGGAGATGGAGAACGTCAGGAAGTACACGAACGGCATTGGGTTCGCCCTGGCTACAACGCTGGTGCTCGCGACCTCGGCAATTGCGAGCACGGCCAGTGCCGGGCAGCAAGCTGATCAGCAGTCGTCCGACGTCGTGGAGGTCGACAAACAGAGCGATTCTGACGACGCTTCCGAACAGCCAGACGATACCGAAACGACCGACGATGTGGTCGTGCGCACCACGGCCGCCTCTCCGCTGGACAATCCGGTGGACTATCAGCCGCTTGAGACGCTCGACGAATCGGATCTGCAACGGCGTGCGTCGAATTCCTACGGCCAGATGCTCGACGGGTCGCCCGGTGTGGCTGCTCGATCGTTCGGTCCGGCGCCGTCGCGGCCGGTAATTCGCGGGCTGGGCGGAGAGCGTGTTCTGGTGTTGCAAAACGGCGAGCGCACCGGCGATGTCTCCTCCACCGCCCATGATCACCACATCGCAGTCGATCCGCTGGAGGCCGACAGAGTCGATATCGTTCGCGGCCCGGCGAGCCTGATGTACGGCTCCAGCGCACTGGGCGGGGTGATCAACATTATGGACCAGCGCATCCCGCGTGCCTGGGACGAAGGTCCCTTCTCGGAGGCGTCGGTCTACGGGGCGACCGGTCAGCTTTCGGGGGCCGCGGCAGCGACGGCGGGCTACGGCTTCGAAGACAGCGCCGTGCGTGCCCGGGCGTCTCACCGCCGCGCCGGTGATATGCGCACCCCGGACATGACCATCCCCGACACGGGTATTGCGGGCACCACCGCCGATGCCGGCGCCTCCACCCGCACCGAGCGGGGGTTGTTCGGGATGTCGCTGGGGTTGCAGGATCTGAGCTTCGGGCTTCCCGAAGCGATGGATGACCCCGATGAATCGGTGGAGCTTCAAAGCCGCAGGTTCTATGCGCAGACACGCGCCGAGCAGGAGCTGTCGGGGTTTTTCGAGTTTCTTGAATGGCGACTTCTGGCGAACCGCTACGGCCACGATGAGATGGAGTACGACCTGGGCGACGCCGGTGAAGTCGTCGACGAAGAGCTGGAGCTGAGCTACGACATCTGGGCGGTCTCCACCAGCGTGACCGCGCTGCACGGCGAGGCCGGTCCCATCGATCGGGGCGCCGTCGGCGCACAGTTTCGCTTCCGGGATCTGGGCGTCGGTGGTGTAGAAGCACTATCTCCGGATGCCCGCGAAGGTGCGGCGGCGGTGTATCTGTTCGAAGAGCTGCCGCTGTCGGAGACGGTGCGGCTTCAACTCGGCGCCCGCCCCGAGCTGCATGTGATGCAGCCACGGGCCAATGAATTGTTCGACGCACCCGATAGCACACGGATTTCGCCGACGATCTCTGGGTCGGCGGGCATTCACGTACAACTGACCGATCACCTGGAGCTGGGCTCTCAGCTCGCACGGGCTCACCGGGTTCCAATCATCGAAGAGCTGTACTCCGACGCCCCTCACCTGGGCACCGGTCAGTACGAAATCGGAGATCCGGACCTGGCGAACGAGATCGGTTACGGCGCCGACGTCTTTACCCGCTGGAAATCGGAAGTGGTTGAAGCGCAGATCGCCGGGTTCGCCAACTACATCGACGAGTTCATCTTCCTGTCGCCCACCGGTGAGGACGACGCCGACAGCAGCTATCCGATCTATGAGTACGAAAGCGCTGATGCCCGCCTGTTCGGCGGCGAGTTTTCGACCACCGTCACCCCCTGGCTGGATCTTCAGTTGGGCACCACCGTTGACGTGGTCTACGGACAGCGGCTGACCCCAGAAGTGCAGAATCTTCCGGCGGTACCACCGCTTCGCGCCCGGTTCGAGGCCGGATGGAACGCCCCGGAATACTGGGCGATGGCGACGGTGCGCACCGCGGCAGCTCAAACCCGCACCGCCCCCGACGAAAGCGACACCGACGGGTACGCACTCTTCGATCTGGAGGCTGGATTCCAGCTCGACGGTGACACCAGCGGTGCTCACCACTTCAGCGTTCGGCTCGACAACGCCTTCGACACCGCCTACCGCGATCATCTCTCGCGGCTGGGAGGAGACTTTTCGCCGATGCCCGGACGCAGCCTGCATGCGACCTATCGGTGGGTGTATTAACTTCCTGCAACCTCACGACCTCAACCCGGTGGTGCCGAAAAC
>SKMT01000635.1 GCA_007120915.1 Myxococcales bacterium
ACGGCAACATCGATCTGCGCGACGGTGGCTGGGCGAATTGGGAGGTCGACGACGGTGAGATCGGCGAGATCGTCGTCGCCGGCGACCACGTCTGCAAAAGCTACTACAACAACGCCGAAGCCACCCGGAAGACGAAAATCGTCGACGCCGACGGTACCGTCTGGCACCGCACCGGTGATCTGGGCCGACAGGACCGCCAGGGGTGCGTCTGGCTGGTGGGACGGGTGCACAACGCGATTCGCCGCGGCGACGAATGGGTCTTCCCCGTACAGGCCGAAGTCGCGCTCAAGCAGCTCGAATTCACCGACCGCGCCGCCTTCCTGGGCATCCCCGACGACGAACTGGGCGAACGCAGTTGCGCCGCCGTCACCCTCCATCCCGACGCACCGGCCCACCGGGAGTGCAAACGACGCATCTACACCGCACTTCAAATCCGAGACATCCCGGTCGACCAAGTCGTCATCGTCGACGACATCCCCATGGACCCGCGCCACAACAGCAAGGTCGAATACGACAAACTCCGCGACCAGATCCTTCAGCTAACCACCGGTATGTAACAGTAGCACCTCAGTCCCCGGGCTTCCCCTCACCAACAACCAATAACCAATAACTAACAACCATGTTCATCCAACGCTGGACAAAATTCATAAACGAGCGCTTCGAGCCGATCTCACACACCCTGATGATCGTCACCTTCTTCGGCGCCAATGCCTTCTTTGCTGCCGAAATCTCCGGGTTGGCCGCAGAGCCGATTCAGCTCGGAGCCGCCCTGGCGGTCTGTGGGCTGATGTTCTTCCACCTTCGGCTCTTCGATGAGTGGAAGGACTACGACGTGGACTGCCGGGTCAACCCCGACCGGCCGCTTCCGCGGGGGCTGATCGATCGGGGCGAATACGTGGTGGTCACCATCGCCGTGATCGCAGCGCAACTGCTTCTGGCGGCGTTGATCGGCTGGCCCGCGCTGGTCGCAGCGGCGGTGGCCGTGGGCTACTCCCTTCTGATGTTCAAAGAGTTTTTCATCGGCCACCGGCTGCGCCCCCGTCTGGAGTTGTACGCCCTCACCCACACGCTGATCGCGGCGTTCATCGCCGCCTTCATCTTTTCGGCGACTACGGGCGTTCCGATCCACCAGATACCCCTTGAGTTCATCGCCGTGATGACGATGGGGTGGATGCTGTTCAATATCTTCGAATTCGCCCGCAAGACCTACGCCAGCGAGGAGGAACGCCCACAGGTCGAATCGTACTCGAAGCGGCTCTCCCCCATCGGCGCGACGGCGCTGGTATTGATTCCCGCGGCAGCCTGTCTGGCATTACTCGCCTTTCTGACCCATGTTGGCGTCGTCCCCGTTGTACTGTTCGCCATCGCCGCCGGGCTCACCGCCGTCGCCACCCTGGCGTCACTGGGCTACGTAGTCATCAACCAAAAGCTGGTCGCCCGAATGTACAGAGCGGTCCATTCGGTGTACCTGATTCTGTTCAACGCCCTGTTTGCCGGATACGAGCTTTTCGCAATTTCTTAGTGGAGGTTTTTCATGCTGACAGTCCATCACCTCGAAGCGTCTCGTTCCCACCGCATCCTCTGGCTTCTCGAAGAGCTGGGTGTGGACTACGAACTGCAGATTTACGAACGCGATCCCGACACCAAGCTCGCCCCCGACTCCCTTCGCGAGATCCATCCACTGGGCAAAGCCCCGGTGATCACCGACGGCGACATCACCGTCGCCGAGTCGGGCGCGATCATCGAGTATTTGCTCGACAAGTACGACGAGGATCACCAGCTTCGCCCCCCCGCCGACAGCGACGCGTTCGGTCGCTATCGCTACTGGATGCACTATGCCGAGGGGTCGGCGATGCCCAACCTGCTTCTTCGGATCGTCTTCTCGGAGCTGCCGCGCCAGACCCCGTGGCCGGCGTCGATTCCGCTCAAAGCATTACAAAAGCAGGTGGAGGCGGAGTTTATCTCCCCTCGAATCGAGCGCCATCTCGACTACTGGGAGGCGGAGTTGACCGAACACGACTACTTCGCCGGCGACGCGTTCACCGCCGCCGACATCCAGATGAGCGTGCCCGTTGAGGGCGCCGCCAAGGACCTGGAGGGCGACGAATATCCCCGCCTGCAGCAGTTCGTCGAGCGGCTTCGCAACCGACCGGCCCATCAACGCGCCGTCGAACGCGGCGGTGGGCTCGACGCGGCCTGGTAGAACATTTCTATTCTTTGCTGAAGGGGCGCAAAAGCAGCGGCAGCAGGAAAAACTCGCCGATCAGCGCTGCCGCTGCAGCGACCACGGTCAGCAGCCCGAAGTGGACCACACTGACCAGCTCTGCGAGTAGCAGCACCGCAAACCCGACCACCAACACCAGGGTGGTAATCGAGATCGCCGGCCCCACCCGGGTCATCGCCTGCTCGTAACAGACCGACCAGTCCCCACCGTCATCCTCCGCCTTCTTCCAGGCGTGCAGAAAGTGCACCGTATCATCGATGGCCACACCGATGACGATGGCGGCCACAAGGGAGGTCAGCGCGTCAAGCCGCACCCCCAGAAAGCCCATCGCCCCAAGCATCACCAGCACGGGAAACAGGTTCGGTATCAGGCTGATCACCGCCAGACGCACCGAGCGAAGCCACAAGAGCATAGCCAGCAAAATCAGCACCACAGCGATGCCGAGACTGCGAATCTGAGAGTCGACGATGTGGTGGATCACCGACGAATACAGCGGCAGATAGCCCGCCGGGCTCACCTCGGCAGTTTCCCCAAACTCCTCTTCGGCGATCACCTCCAGCCGCTCGATGACCTCGGCGAGCTCGGAGGCGCTCATCATCGGCATCGGGATGGTCACCCGGCCCAGCCCCTCGTCGGGGGCGACCATCCCGATCGTTGCGGTCAGCGACTCTTCCTCGCCGCCCAGCTCCTCGAAGATCTCTCGCAGCTCGGCGGCCTCATCATCGGTCAACGACTCCGATTCCTCGTCGAGAATCAATCCCTCGCCGACGAAGCGGTAGAGCTGTTCGAGATGCAGCGGTGCGCCCGTTGCTTCGTCATCGCCGGCCCGTCGGGCGAATGAGGCGGCCTTCTGAAGCATCTCTGCCGACTCCACCTCTCGCTCCCCCGTTGGTCGATAGGTCCACTCCAGGGGGATGTACGGGCCCATCTCGGCTTCCATCGTCGCGTCGTCGGTGACCACTGCGTGGTCATCGGGCAAAAACCCGAGGGTGAACGTGTCGACGCTCACCTTGGTGGCTCCGAACGCTGAGATTACGACGATCACCACCAGTACCGCGCCGACGATGGCCGGTCGCTCTGTGACCCAGCGGCGAATCACCGCCAGCATCAGGTCGAGCTTCGGCAACGAGCGCATCTCATCGTCACCCAACCCATGCAGCGCCACCGCCATCGCCACCACGCTGATCAGAAACGCCGCTCCCACCCCGACTGCGGCGAAGATCCCCAGATCGCGCACCCCGCCGAGCGACGACGTCGCCAGCGCCATAAACGCCGCCATCGTCGTGATCGTCGTCATCAGACACGGCACAGCCGCCGCCTTCAGCGATGCCGCCAGCACCGTGTCGTCGTCGGCCTGTGGCATCTGACCGGCGATGCGTCGGTGGGCCACCGGAAAGTGCATCGCATCGGCAATGCCGAGCACCACGATCAGCGTGGGCAACAGCACGGTGATCATGTTGACCTGCAACCCGAACCAGCCCATCGCCCCCAGGGTCGCCACCGTCGCCCCGGCGACGACGAACAGCGTCGCCAGCACCATGCGGATACTTCGGAACACCGCCCACAACAGAAAGAACATCACCAGGTAGCCAAGCCCCAGAAACAACGCGAAGTCGCGCTCCGTCAGGTCATTGAGCGCCTGGTAGATCACCCCGACGCCGCCCTTCTGGAACTGGCGATCATCGAAGACCTGGTCCATCGCCTCGTCGAGATCCTCGAGGATCGCGGGCCGGCGCTCGTCGAAATCGCCGGCCGCCTCCATCTCCACGATCAGTGCAAAGCCACCTTCGTCTTCATCAAGCAGATGGTCGGCGACGACGGGATGCTGACGCGCCATTTCGGCCAACTCTTCGAGTTGCTGGTCGGACTCCGGGATGTCATCGGCCGTCGGATGAGGTGGGACGCGGCCGATTCCCTCCTCGGTGGATGCAACGATCACGGACAACGGTGAGTGAATCTGGCGGACCCCATCGACGGCGGCGAAGGCATCCGTCGCCTCCTTCATCAGTTGCAGCGAGTCCGGCTCAAACACCCCGTCGGGCGCGTCGGTGCGAACAACCACCACCTCGTCGTTGCCGAAGGCGTCCTGAAATTCGTCGTATGCCTTCAGGTGAGGGTCGTCGTCTAGAAACCACACCTCCAGGCTGTGATCGGGCTGAAGCGAGGTCTGCAACCCCGGAGCCAGGGCCGCAAGCACCACCACCAGCACCAGAAGCAATCCCCAGCGGTATCGGACCAGCGCAGTGATGGTTCCTCCCGTCACTTTTGTGTTAGTCCCCGTTTTGCTGGCGTTTTCGCTGCTCTTGTTTAAACGCCTTCAGCCGGTTCTTGAGTTTGCGCTTGCTCAGCACCCGGGCTTCCACCAGCAACTCCGCCATCGTCTGCAGGATCCCCTTCTGATATTCGATCTCTCGCTCCAGCTTGCTGATGATCTTGCGCTGGCGCTCCACGACCTGGGCCAGCGTCAGATCGTCCTGTGCATCTTCTTCGGGAAAATCGAAGAAGCCCCCTTTGCCGGAACGATCTTCGAGGGGAAACACCCCGGAAGCACCGCTGTCGCCATAGCTCGGGGGATTCGGCGTCATCGTCGACGCCTGCTCAGGGTGCGAGCCTCCAGATTCGACCTCCAGCCCCGGGAACGCCGGTTCATCCTCGCCGCGGTACTGTCCCCAGTCGACTTCCGACTTGTCGGCGACGAACTCCGGGTCTGATTCCGATTCCTCGGCAAGCTGCTGATCGAAATCATCGAGCGCCCCCTCCATCTCATCGGGGTCGGCCTGTTGCTGCACGTCGACACTCTCTGGTTCAGAGTCCTCTACCGCCGCGGAGGACTCGGCGATGGCATCGGAGAGTTCTTTGTCGACTTCCTGGAAAAAGTCCGTTTCCTCGCCGCCGACGGCGCGGGTTGGTAATGAAGGTGGCTCAGAATCCTTCGAGTTACTCTTCTTGCCGGCGCTCTGGTTGACCAGATCCATAAAGGGATTGTCCTTCTCCAGGCTGACCTGGCGCGTCGGTTCGGCCTTTGCAGAAGGTCTCTGTGGCTGCCGCTGGCCCGGCGAGCTTCTGCCCGGTCCGGTGGTGGCACGCTTGGGACGGCTGCGCGGGTTTTTGCGCATCACTCCGTGGCCGGGGTCAGCGGACGAATTGCCGGGCTGTTGCGCATCGGTGGAACCATTGTCCTGGTCATCCTCCAGTTGTCCGAGTATCCGCTGCTTCGGAGTGAGCATCACGATAGGCTCGGATCCGGTGGCTGTCTGGATCTGCTCGATGACAGGCCCCGCCTTCTCGACGTCGTACACCACCACCGTCGGCCTGTCGGATCCATCGCGAACCGACGGGATAATCCCGTAGTGCCGCAGCTTATGTTCCGGGATGAACTCGTAGCGCTTCGCGTCGACTTCCGGGGTTCCGTTCCACACCTCCAGCCCCCAGAATTCGGCCATCTCCTCGGTGAGTCGCTGTTGGTCCAGATTCTCGTCTTCGGCCAATTCGTCGACCACCGATACTTCCTTGTCCAAGCTCGCACGCAGAACACAGCGCTGGATATCCTTGCGGGCCACCACTCCGGCATCAACCAGATGATCTACCAGTTTGCGTTTCATTACACGCGCCTTGCAATTGCGAACACCGGTCCACCCGGCGAGGAATCGAGTTGCAGACCAATCTATAAAGCCCAACCGACATTGACAACGGGGATGACCGTGCATTGCGCGATCACCGGTGTTTAACTCGGCGTCGCAACACGACCACGCCACAACGCCCCCACACTACTACGTCACCATGCTTCTACGCCACTACGCGGCTCTCAGTGCACAAACCACGCCGCCTTGATCACCCCCACCTGCTCCGGATCATCAGCTCCGTTGCGGTACTGCCGGGCCTCAAGGTTACTGGCCACCAGTCTGCCGTTGTCGATGTCGAAGTAGGCCATCCCCTCCCCGCGAACCGTCAGAAGTGACTGCGCCTCAGCGTCATCGTCCACCCTGGCGCCCGGTTTATGAACGTCGGCGCTGATGCGACGGTCGATGCCTACCACCCTGCGGTGGTCATCCTCGTATACCGCCGCCAACTCAGCGGTGATCTCGACGCCGATGTCGTACTCCCGGGCGGGGGCCGGCTCACCGAGTCGGTAATGCCAGTTTTCTCCGACGAATACGGGCTCGTCGGGCAGACGCGGCATCAATACATCGATCAACGCCTCCGCCAACGCATACAAAGGGCGCACTGAATCATCATCGTCCCAGGCCTGATGCAGTATTCGTGCCCCTCGATCCTGATCCATCTGCCGGTGGACTCCGGCAGTGTCGGCGCCGAGCAGTCGCACCAGTGGCTGTTCGAGCCTTTGATCCCGGTAAAGCAACTCCAGATCGGTGAGTACGACATTGCGGTCAATTCGTCGCCCATGCTCTCGTGGCTCCACATGTTCGGTGCCCGCAAACAACGCGCGCACATCCAGCGGTGCCTGCTCACCGTTGGCCCCACCGATCTGACGCAACTGGAGCGTAAACTGAGCCGGCGACTCGGACGTCGACTCCAGCTCAACGGGCTCTTCTTCGTGGACCAACTCCATGATCCCGGGCCCGATCTGGTCGACCTGCTTCAGCGGTTCCACCTCTCCGGGCGACGGCAGTGGTTCCCCACTATCCAATGCCGCGAACAGCCCACCCAGCATCGCCACTGCCAGCGCCGTCAGCCCCAGCGGGTACAACGCCCGGGAGCGGCCCGATGGTTCTTCGATGGAATTGTCTGTCGCTGGAGTCATGGAACGAAACGTTGTTCACGGTCTCAATTCCGCTACGGCCCGGGCCAGCGCTTCTACCCTGTCGTCGACGATGCGGCGAGCCCGGTGCAACTGCTCGACATCTTCGCACTCCGTGCCCAGGCACACCAGCAGCACATCCACCGGTTCGGCATCAACTCCGTGCTTTTCTGCCGGAAGTGGGCGACGCTTCATGTTCAGATCGGCATCGACGCGCACCTGCCCGTAGATCCCCTCTTCGCCTCGGAATGACCACCGACGCATCAACTCGAAGCAGTCACCGGCAGCATCGATGACCGTTTTGTCGCGAAGCTGGCGGCTGTCGGGGCGGGCACCGACGCGATCGGCGACCAGCTTCAGAAGATGGCGCACATACTTCGGATTGGTGATCAGAAGCCCGTACAGGTAGCTGTCTTCTACCGCATCGACGACCAACTGCACTTCGTCGCGGCGAAGGACGTCATGGGCAGCACAGAGGTATTCGTCGCAGATAAACCGGTCGTATACCCCGCAGTCTCGTCCATCGACGCCCCCATTCTGGGCCGGGTGTACCAGACAGCCGACCTTCGAGCCCTGCGACGAGTCGTCGTCGCCGTCCAGGTCGATAAACCCCAGAAAAGGACAGGACGGAAGTGCAGTGAGCATTTTGACGTCATCGCCATCTTCATAGCGCTCACGAAACTGCGCGAGCGACTCCGTGTCGGTGACGTCGACCTGTTTGTGGAATTGAAGCGTGCGCGCGGTGAGCCGACGGCGCGTCGCCGAGGGGCCGTGGTCGATGTGGTTGTACATCCCACAGCAGGCACCACAGCTTTTGGCGCCGTCGGGCTGGCACAGAATTCGGGGGGGTTGGTCAGTCACACTGCTGTTCCGGGTTCAGCAGACGGGCCCCTTCGGGCGGTTCGAACTCAAACCCGTCGGCCGACAGGTTCTGATTGACTCGGGCGTCGTGAAACTGGATTTCGTTGGTGTTGCCGTAGGGGTCGTACAAGGTGGATCGGGCCACCTCGAAGGAGCTTCCATCGAGCACGAATTCGAGTTTGCGGTAGTCCGCGGTCGGCTCCCGGGGCTCCAGCTCAAGCACCGGGTTGTCGGCGGTGGATGCGTCGGCCAGTTCGACCTCGAACTCCTCGAGCAAATCGCCTTCGCCCATCATGAACCGAAGCGCCGTGGGAAGCTGGCTCTCTTCGAGACACTGCTGGAACACCTGCTGGTACTCGTACTCATACACCCAGAAGTAGTCGCCGTCGGCCACCAGCATCCGATCTCGCTTGTCGCGGTCGGCGTGGTAGTAGTCCCAGCGCATCATCCCGGGCTTCTTAAAGTACACCCGCCCCCGCGACTGGCTGGTCTCGGCGGCAGCGATATCGGTGTATTCCTGAACGAAGGCCGCCTGAAAGTCTTCGGTCTCCGCATAAAAGTGCTGCACCCGTTCGGCCACCTCTTCGGCCGACAGATCGCCGGCGTCGGCGCTGTCGTCGCCAAGCGCCGTGACCGACACCGCAGACAGAACAACCACGATCAGCGCTGCTGTCGCAGCCTGCAAAGCATTTCCAGGTTCGAACAAGGACATAACCACTCCGGTCGATTCCACAAAATCGGATGTCGTGTTTCTCGCTGCCCGGCAACTGATGGCGCCGGGTCATACTCACACATAAAGACGTTCGGCATCGCAATTTATTCGCCATGCCCCCGATGTGTTGGCAAACAAGCGTCGATGTGTCCACCGCCATTGTACTACGAGACCAGCTCGGCGGTCTGTTCCGGGGCGTCGGTGTCCGTTTTGATCTCGACGGTGTCGATGCGTTTCTGATCGGCTTCGACGACCCGGAACAGAAGCGACTCCCAGTGAAGCTCGTCGCCGGCGGCCGGCACGCCCCCGGTCTGGTCGAGCAGAAATCCACCCAGCGAGTCGTACTCGCCGTTGCGAGGCAGCTCCACGTCGAAGTGCTCCTCGATCTCATCGATGCCGATGCGCGCGTCCGCCAGCACCGACGTGGGCGACAACTCCACAAGCTGCGACGGCTCCACGTCGTACTCGTCCTGGATGTCCCCGAAGATCTCCTCGATAATATCTTCGAGGGTGATCAGCCCTTCGGTGCCGCCGAACTCGTCGACGACCACCGCCAGGTGGATGCGCTCGCGCTGAAACTCGGTCAACAGCTCCGAGATCGGCTTGGTTTCAGGCACGAAATACGGCTCCCGAAGAAACTCCTCGATGTCAAACTCGCGCCCCGAGGCCATCAGCCGGATCAGGTCCTTGGCGTAGAACAATCCCACAATGTCGTCGCGACTCTCCCCGTACACCGGCAGGCGGCTGTGGCCGCACTCCAGTAGGATCACCAGGATCTGCTCCAGATCCATGTCCCGGGAGATGGTGACCATATCCGTTCTGGGGACCATCACTTCCCGCACGGTAGTAGCCGAAAACTCGGTGACCGAGCGCAACAGCCGGCGGCGCTCCGATGCTGAACCACGGCGCTGAAGCAACTGGCGCAGCGCAATCTGTTCTTCCGTGGGTACTTCCGAGTCCCCGTCCGGATCTTCTGCTCCGAAGGCTGCGATCGTGGCGGACCGAAGCGCCAGAAGTACTCGCACCAGCGGATACAACAACAGATAGGGAAGCCGCACCATTTGAAGTGCTCCCACTGCGAACTGCCGGGGCCGAGCCCGGGCTATGCTCTGGGGGATCACATCACAGATGGCGACGACCACCAGCGCCGCCACCAAAATGGTTACCACCAACCCCGCGGTGCTCAACTGCGCAAACCGCCCCACCAACAACACGGCGCCCACTACGGCGGCGGCAATACCGAGCCGGTGACCCATCGCCAGCACCAGCGATATCGCCCGGCGCCTCGGGCGCCACCAGGCGATGGTCTCGGCGATGCGCGATGAGGGTGACTGCTCTTTGACCTGCTGCTCGTCGTCGAGCTCAATCCCTTCCCAGCCGCTCTGCTCCATACGCGCCAGCGCAGCCAGCGCCGCAGAGCAAAATGCAGCCAGAAACATCGCCACTACTACCGTGATCAGTTCGACTACTTCGGGGTCCAACGCTTCGTTACCTGTGTTCGAGTCTGGTGACGGCGACGGCTCGCGGACTCGACGCCGAAAAGAAACGGGTCCTTCTGAACTGTCGGCAACCCGAGCGGACCCGACACCCAGATGCTTTAGAAGCGGTCAAAAAAGTCTCCCGTCGGCCTTCGCCGGCTGATTTTTCCGGCCTCTTTGCGCTCAATACTCGACGTAGTCCTACGGATAGGTCTCCGTTTGATCGCTTTGAGCCCAAAAAAATCATTGCGCCGAGCCTCGGTCCGACTTCTTTGACCGCTTCTTAGACATTCGGGTACGCAATATAAGCACGTATCAGGGCGCGATTTATTTCGTCCACCTCGGGGATGATGTTCACCGGTTGGTCAGTTGCCACACCGGGCCCCGGCGTGCCATAGGTGTGCGCTGCTGTTTTCCCCCTGCGCGACTCCGTCGTTTCAGCACCGATGAAATCCAACCCCCACATCCGACGGCTGTTTCCGATCCTGTTGCTGAACCTGACGGGGTTTGCCATCGCCATTCCAGTGCTACCGGCGCTGGCGTACGCCGTCGACGGCACGGCTGTAGACGTGGGGCTGTTGTATGCGGTGCAGTCGCTGGGCCAGTTCATCATGGCTCCCCTGTGGGGGAAATTCTCGGATCGTGTGGGCCGAAAGCCGATATTGCTGGCGACGTTCGGCGCCGCAGCGGTGATGGAACTGATCACCGCCTTCATCGGTTCGCTGGCACTGTTGTATGTGGCCCGGTTCTTTGTGGGCCTGTGCGCCGGCAACGTCGCCACCGCCAGCGCCCTGATTGCTGACAGTACGGAGGGGGAGCATCGAAGCAAGGGCATGGCGATCATCGGCATCAGCTTCGGAATCGGATTTACTCTGGGCCCTGCGATCGGTGCGGCGGTAGGCCTGATCGCCGAACCCGGTGTAGCCGGGATCACCGGCGCCGGGATGCCCTTCGCGGTGGCTGCGGCAATGAACGTCGTGACGGTGATCCTGGGGGCGATCTGGTTGCTGGAGCCGGCAGCCAGCGCCGAACAACGGCGCCACAACCGCCTGAAGACCCGGGGGGTGACGGTGTGGCGGCAACTGAAACGCCCCCCGGTGTTTCTGCTGTGTGCCCTCTTCTTCATCTACACCGTGTCGCTGACGGTGCTGGAGGGCACCTTCTTCATCTTCATGGAAGAGTTGTACGGCTACGACATCGTGGAGGTCGGCTTCATCTTCGCCGGGATGGGCCTGTTGATGGCGCTGTTTCACGCCGCGGTCGGCCCGGTGTCGCGGCGTATCGGCGATGAACGAATGACCCTGATGGGGATGCTTCTGCTCGGGGTGGGCCTTCTGGTCGCTCCGGTGGTGCCGGTGTTGTGGTTCTTGCTCACCGCCCTGGGAGTAGCCACCTTCGGGCGGGCACTGGTCCATCCCGGGATCCTGGCGATGATGTCGACCTGCAGCCGCGCCCAGGGCGAAACAGGCCAACTGATGGGGATGCTCACCTCCGCGTCGAGCCTGGGCCGGATCTTCGGGCCCGCCATCGGCGGGTTCATCTTTGCGGCCGTCGCCCCGGAAGCGCCGTTTTACTTCGCCGGCGCCCTGCTGGTGGTCGCCGCGCTGATCTGGTGGCCGCTGTGGGCTCGCCTCGACTCTTCTTCGAACCACTGACCGCGCCGGTGCGTCAAATTGCCACACCATCGGGATGCTACACCCGCTGGTCGACCCCCATCGGCCTTGTTAGGCTCTATGAGCATTCTGGGAGAGGCCAGTTGCCTCCCCTCTTGAACCACAACTAGATGTAAACAGTTCAATCCGGTCGGTCTATTTCACTGTGGCCATCGGGTACGGTACGTCCTGCAGCATATCCACCCCTTAATCTCGGGTGCGATCGCCGATCTGGATCATGCCGACATAACTGTTGACAGCACAACGGACCTCGTGGGATTAAGAGCCCGCTTCGAGGGACGAATTCAGTCCCCGGCGGCGCTTGATGTCTCTATGATGTACACTCGGTTCACGGAGTTGTTTGGACCTATGATAGCTCGCTACCTGACCATCGCCGGGGTTCTGGCCCTGGCCTGCGCCATCGGGTTTTCTGCCTGCTTCGATCCCCGAGAGGGATATGCTCCGGAGCAGCCGATCCCCTTTAGCCACGAAATTCACTCCGGGGTCAACGAAATCCCCTGTGGCTACTGCCATACCGAACCCGGTGACAGCCAACATTCTTCGGTACCCAGCCTCGACACCTGCATGACCTGCCACGGTGAAGAAGGCGGGGTGGCCTCCCAGAGCGAAGACATCCAGCAGTTGCAACAACACTGGGAGGACGGCGACCCCATCGAATGGGTCAAGGTCCACGACCTTCCAGACCACACCAAGTTCAGTCACCAGCCGCACATCCA
>SKMT01000313.1 GCA_007120915.1 Myxococcales bacterium
AGCTCGAGCATCGAGACCGAGACCGAGATCGAGCATCGAGACCGAGTCCGAGCATCGAGACCGAGTCCGAGCATCGAGACCGAGCTCGAGCATCGAGACCGAGACCGAGCTCGACATCGACACCGAGCCCGGGTCCCTGACCTCACTTGACGCCCGTCTGTCTACCCTGTATCAGTTGCCCCCCTTTCTGGCGCGTTCTGTGATGGATGCCCCGGACGGGACCAGATGGAATACCCACTCGAAGCAGCTCGTTTTGAGGGTCGATGCGCACCGGTTGCGCGTGGCGCCGACGACGGCTCTTCGACTTTTGATTTATGACCCGATAGGAGTTTCGTCATGCACGCTGTCATCCGCACCGGCGGCAAACAATATCGCGTAGAGCCGGGCGACGAATTCAACATCGAAAAGCTCGCCGACATCGAAGATGGCGGCACCGTTACCTTCGACGAGGTGCTCGCCGTCGGAAGCGGTGACGACCTGGTGGTCGGAACCCCCACCGTCGACGGCGCCTCCGTCAGCGCAGATGTGGTCGTCGCCGAAGGCCGAGGCCCCAAAATTACGGTGTTCAAAAAGAAGCGGCGAAAGCGCTACCAGCGAAAGCACGGCCATCGCCAGCCCTACACACGCGTCAAGATTACGGACGTCAACGTCGACTGATTCGACGTCGATCTTTTCAACAAGGAGTTCGCCATGGCACATAAAAAGGGCCAGGGAAGCACACAGAACGGCCGCGATTCGAACCCACAACATCGCGGCGTAAAGGAATTCGGCGGCGAAGCCGTCAAGCCCGGCCACATCATCGTGCGCCAGTGTGGAACCAAGTTCCACCCCGGACGCAACGTCGGCTGTGGCAAGGACTACACCCTGTTTGCCAAAAAAGAGGGAGTCGTCCATTTTGAAACCCGCTCCGGCGGGCGCAAGTACGTGTCGGTCTACCCGACGCGCGAAGCTGGCGCAGAATAACTCTGCGCCCACGTTGCGGGGCCGGTTCCCACACCGCCCCGCTATCGCCCCTGATGCCCCCCACCACCCACCACCCGGGCATCAGGGGCTCTTTGTTTTTTCCTTACCACCGGGAGTCGTGACATGTCTCAGTTCGCCGACGAAGCGATCGTCGAAGTCGTCGCCGGCCGAGGCGGTGACGGTATGTCGTCGTTCCGACGCGAAAAGTACGTCGCCTATGGTGGGCCCAACGGCGGCGACGGCGGCCGCGGCGGCGATGTCGTCGTCGAAGCCACCCACAACGCCAACACCCTGGTGGCCTACCGCCACCAGCAGCGCGTCGAAGCCGAAGATGGCAAACGCGGTGGCTCCAAGAAAAAGACCGGCGCCGACGGCGACGATCGAATCCTGGAAGTGCCGGTGGGCACGGTCATCTACGACGACGACACCGGCGAACAGCTCGCCGATCTGACCGACTCCGGCCAGCGCATCGTCGTCGCCGAAGGGGGCGAAGGCGGCAAGGGCAACGCCCGGTTCAAATCCTCCACCAACCGCGCCCCCCGCAAAGCCACCCCCGGAAAACCGGGCGAACACCTCCGGCTTCGACTGGAACTCAAACTGATCGCTGACGTCGGGCTCGTGGGCTATCCCTCGGTGGGCAAGTCGACGATCATCTCCACCATCTCCTCGGCGAAACCCAAAACCGGCGCCTATCACTTCACCACCATCACGCCCAATCTCGGCGTGGTCGACTACAAGGGTGGCGCATCCTTTGTCGTCGCCGATATCCCCGGACTGATTGAGGGTGCCCATCGCGGCGAGGGGCTGGGAACTCAGTTTCTGCGCCACGTCGAGCGCACCGAGCTTCTGGTGCACGTGCTCGAAGTCATCCCCTCTGTGGACGGACAGGACACCGCGCGCGATCCCATCGACGACTTCAACACCATCTGCGATGAGCTTCGCCGCTACGACACCACCCTGCTCGATCGCCCCCAACTGGTGGTGCTCAACAAAATCGATCTACCCTACGTGCGCGAGCGAATCGACGACCTTCGCGAACATTTTGAAGAACGCAAAAACCTGCCATTCTTGCCCATCTCCGCAGCCACCGGCGAGAACATCGACCAGTTCAAAGACCGGCTCGGCGAGGCCGTCGCCACCGGCGGATTCCTCCACGACCAACCCTGGGACGACGACTCAGCGCCATGACCTCCGCGCACATCTTCTACATCCCCATCATCCTCTTCGTGGGCCTGATCGCCGGCTATTTCATCGGCCAGTACGCCGCCGAACAGAGGCTCAAAGAACGCCGCAAGAAACTCAAACGCCGCCAGGCGGCCAAAAAAGCCGCCCAGACGACCGAAGGTCCCGAGTCGTAAGCTCTCCACGCCCCGCATACCTCCACCAATAACCAATAACCGGCACGCGCCCCCGACGCGTCGAAATCATCTCTCCACACCCCGCCTACCTCCACCAATAACCAATAACCAATAACCGATAACCCGTCACGCCTCCCAACGGCGTAGATAGGCAAACGCCAGCGTGATCATCGCAATCACCGCTCCCAGCGCCACCACCAGCGACACACTGTCCGCTCCCCCGGCCGCACGCTGGGGAAGCTGTCCGCGGTAGATATTCTCCCCCTCCTGCAACACCATCCGATCACCCTGCACTTCCACTTCCAGTGGCCGGTGCAGATCGGGACTGCGCGTCGCCGGCCACCCCAGCCGGTAGCGCTGGTTTACCGACGCCGAGTCCAGCGGATCTTCTACCCAGGCGATCTCTGTGGCGTGGGGCAGATCCATCACCACCACTGCCTGGTCGTCATCCACATCCACCCCGGTGATCATCCCCGACTCCCAGGGGCCGGACACAGACGACCAGGTCTCCCCGGCGTCCGTTGATACCGCCAGATACGACCCGTGCGCCATCATCAGCCCTTCGTCGTCGGGCAACCGCTCAAGCTGCAGCGGCGTCTCATCGGGATCTTCTCGAAGCGAATAGGTCGTCTGCCAGGTCGCCCCCCCGTCTTCGGAGCGCCACACCTGGGTGGGCTGGTTGCGATCGTGGGGGCGAGTGACCGCAAAATACGTCTGATCGCGCATCGCCAGAAAGTGCGACACCACCGCCGACTCGATGGCGCTGCGAAACGCATCATCCAGTTGCATACGTCGCCAGTTATTGCCGTCATCCGTCGAAATCAGCGGTCCCTGCCGGTGCGACCAGGCGATCAACTCCCCCTCTCCCGGCCGGCGAAGCACCTCAAGGATCGACCGGGAGTCAAACCGCACTCCCTGGAAGTGAGGCGGACGAAACTCCACATCCTCCCGCTCACCGACGGCTGTAATTTCGGCGGTATCAACCCGTTCGTTATCCACATACAGCTCAATGCCACCGCCGGCGGTTCCCACCACGAGTCGCTGGTCCGACTGTTCTGCATGCACCGCCGTGGTCGCCCGGTCGCCGATGCGCTCCCAGCCATCGGGATCGACGAGCACCGACCGCTCGTACAACCCGGAATTGCTGCCCACCACGAACCGGTCCGGCCCCGACAGCGACGCCGTTGTTGGCGATGCTGCATCAAGCCCCCCGTTTACCTGCAGCCAGCTTTCTCCTTCCGTATCCGACCGCAGCATCCCCTGTCCCCCCGTGGATGCCCAGATTCGGCCGCGATGCTCATCGAACACCAGCCCCGTCACCGCCCGGGCATCCGCATCCCGGCTGCGCAACTCCTCCCAGTCTTCGCCGCCGTCATCACTTCGCCACAGCCCTCCGTCATCGCCCCGCACCCACAACTGGTAGCCCGCCTCCTCCTCTTCCTCTTCCTCCCCGCCAGCGTTTCGGATGGAAAGACGTCGATAATCTTCCGGCTGCAGCGAGTCCCTGGACACTTCCAGCGGCTCCCAGCTTTCGCCCCGATCTTCGCTGCGATACAGCGCGGCAGCATCGACCAGATAGATCGTATCCTCTCCGGGAACTCGCAACAGATCCCGATCCACCCCCTCCAGCCGCGTCATCTTCTCAAAGTGCTCTTGGCCGTCGTCGCGCCGATAGATCTTCAATTCCCGCCCGTGGACGGTCAACAACTCGTAGGAATGGTCCTGGGTCGCCGGAAGATAATGATGCAGGCTCAGCGGGAACCCCTCCTCGTTGGACTGGCCGGTGCCGTCGGCGATGGACGTGCCTTCCAGCGATACGGGCTGCCAGTCCACGTGGCGCCGGCCATCCTCCATATCAGCGCTGATCTCGGCGGCGCGCCACAACTGATTTCCCTCCGCCAGATACAGCGACTCCTCGCCTGCAATCAGCCGCATCTGAGGCACCAGGGGAGCCAACTCTTTCTGCTGAACCCGACCGACCGTCGGATCGCCGGGGGGCTGAATCTCCTGCCAACCGGCCCCTGGATCTTCGCTGTGCATCAGCCGGGGGGGCTGACCGATCCCGTCGACGCCCACCAGCCACAGCCCGCCGTCAAATACCGTGAAGTAGTGCTCCGGATCGACCGACGGCTCGGCGACAGCCCGGCTGACCGTGTCGAACATCCCCGGGCCCCCGGTCTCGCTGCCCATCGGCCATTGGCTTCCGTGGCGCCGCCACTGTTCGTCCTCTTCCCCACGCACATACAGCCCGTCCACCGCCGGCGCGACCAGCTCTATCCCTTCGTCGCCCTCCAGCGCTTTGACCGTCGCAAGCTGCCCACCGGGTGATGACTCGACGTTCTGCAGGCTCACACGCAGGTCTTCTGGACCACACCCCGACACCGCCAGCAACCACACCACCGACACCACCACCATCGTCACAACGGCTCCCCCCCGGTTGCCCATCACGTCGCTGATCACTACCGCATCTCCATGATGTGAAACTCCACGCGCCGGTTCTGCGCACGCCCCTCTGCGGTGTCATTGTCGGCCACCGGCTTCGACTCCCCGTAGCCCACTGACTCCAACAGCTCTGGCTGTACCCCGGCCTCAATCAGATACTGGCGCACGCTCTCGGCGCGATCTTCGCTCAGCTCCAGGTTCATCTGAGCATTGCCCACACTGTCGGTGTGCCCCTCCACCCGCAGCAGGCCAATTTCATCGCGGCGCTGAATCAATGTCGCCACGTCATCGAGAATATCGTGGCTCTCACCGCGAATCTCGGCACTGCCGGTCTCAAAGGTGATGTTCTCCCTGATCAGAATTGCTCCCTGGTCGATGAGCGCATCTCCTTCCCGATCCTCCAACTCTTCGGCCGTCGGCTCCGGCTGATCCGGTTCCCAGCCGGTGTCCACCGGGTCATCCAACTCTGCGGCTCGCTCATGCGGAGAAATCGGTTCCGTGTCGTCGGGACAATCTTCTACAGGATCGAAGCGAAGCCGCCGGACCGTCTCGTCCGGGTCCCATCCCTCGCAGGGGTCGGTCTGCACCTCGAACTGCGGATTGCGATAGTCGACACGCCACCACCCTCCCGTTGCCCACTTACCGTCGATGCCCAAAAACGCTCGCCAGTTCGGCGTGCCCACCCCGTCGGTCAACCCGGCGGTCATCCCCGCCGAAATCGACCAGTCGTCCAGTACTCCGTATCGAAGCGCTCCCAGCAGTTCTGCCGGCACTTCTCCTTCGCTAATCCCCGACAGATGGTCCGGCCTCGGCTGCACCGCCACTGATCCGTAGATCTCACCGACCACGTCCAGATTGTCCGTGATAAATGGTGAGTGCACACCCACTCCCCAGGTCAGCTCGTTGCCCAGTACATTATCCTGCACACGCCGCTCTCCCGGCCGGTAGCGAAAACCGAGGTTCGCCGATGCCCGGATCGTCTCGTAGAACACGTACTCGCCCACCGCCGACACCTCACCACCGAATCCACCATCACCGCCCAGCGCGTTGTCATTGCCCAGCGGCAACGACACCCCGGCGACCGCCGCCACCCCCACCGGATACTCCGACAGATCCAGAATCTGGAATTTGGAGGTAACCCGAAAGTCATTGAGCGCCGTCTGCGCAAGGTGGTCGGCGTCGGCCCCCGGATCCAGGTCCGCATCTCGCTGGCGCATCGTCCACGGTATCGTCAGCCCCACCTCCGCGATGTCGTACAACCCGATGGTGCCGGCGACGTCGAGCTGAGCCTGATAGTTCACTCCTCGCCCCCCCGGAACGTACATCGGATAGTCCGCGTAGTTGAAAAAGGTCCCCGCCGACCAGTCCATATGAGGCGCGATACCGGTGCCATACACCGTCACATAATCGGCCGCCCCCGGGGCGGGACGAAACCGCTGCAACTGCCAGGCCGGCAACTGTCGCACCCCATCATCCTCTTCGTCCGCCTCCGCGGGCGTCGGCGTGGCAATCACCAGCGTCGCCGCCGTCATCGCCACCAGCCCCATCGCCAGTACCTTCAGTTGTGTCGTCGGTGTCTTCATGACGTTCCCGATGTCCAAATCAGTTCAACGTTCACGAGTGTTCAGCGTACAGCTTCCCGGTCCCAAACCCCAGATCGTCTCATTGACCGGCATCCAGCCGTTCCAACTGCCGGCGTACCCGCGCTGCCTCTTCCGTCGCAGCGCCCCCCTCACGAGCCAGCGCCAACGCTTCGGTATACAAGGGGCGCGCACCCTCGGCGTCGTCGAGCTGCTTCGCCCGTATGTCCGCCGCTTCCACCAACGCATTAAACCGGTCATTTTCGTCCAATACCAGCCCGGCATACGCCTCCAAATCATGCGCAAGGTCTCCATAGGCGTCGGCGCGTCGGTTCAGTTCGATTCGTTTTTCCAACGCCTCCGCATGCTCCGGCCACAACCGATAGGCCACTCCCCACAGCGTGCGGGCGGTCTGGTCGTCGCCGAGCTGATGTTGCACCACGTGCGCGGCATCGGCAACGATATCGCTGGCCGGAATCCTCACCGCCGCCCCCACCGACTCCTCGCTCAGCCCGGCCATCGCCTCCGCATCCAGCCCCTCCGGCTGACCGACCAACAGTCCCAGCTCCTTGCCCAGCGTCTCCATATATCCCTCCCAGTCATCGAGCATCCCCTGTGCCTCTTTGACCCCATTCAGCGCCTTCGCGTCTCCCGGGGCGGCATCGAGCACCCCTCGAAAATGCTCCAGCGCCCCTTCCGGGTCATCGAGCTGTCGCAACAGAAGTGTGGCCAGCTCTCGGCGTGTCTCTACCGCCTCAATCCCGCCTTCCCCGGCAGCGACGACCACCTCCAGATGTTCTGCTACCGACTCCCAGTCCTCCTCGCTTCGGGCGATGCTCGCCAACAGCCGATGCGCCCCCTGATGCGTCCCATCGGTCTGCAGCACCTCCTGCAGTCTGCGCCGGGCTCGTTTCCCATCGCCGAACCGGTCCCACAGCGTCTGCGCAATCAGCAACCGATAGGTCGTCTTCATCTGCGCCGACTCCGCCGCCTCCAGCCGCTGGTTCAGCAGTTTCAACCGTGCCTGGTCGTCACCACTCTCCTCGTAGATCGACTCCAACGCGTTGACCACCTCCGGGTTCGCTCCCCGTCCCTTCGGCTCCAGGTCACGCACCCGCTGAAGGTGCGGCCTCGCCCGTTCGGCGTCGTCCAACTCGTAGTAGCGCAACTCCCCGGCCTCCTTCGACAACTCCACGATTTCATCGTCACTGAGCATCTGCTGATCTGAACTCTCCGCCAGCGTGAGAAGATGCTCAATGGCGGTGGCAAGTTTGGAAGAGTCGCCGCTTCTTCGAGCCGCTTCGATACCTTCGCGGGCCATCTTCTCCGGTTCGACCTTCGGAGATGTATCTTCCTGCAATTCCTCCGGAGGCGCCCCGTCCGACGAGAAGGTCATGGTCCATCCGCTGCGGCGCTCATCGTCGCCATCATCGCCCGTCGAATCTCCGGAGTCTTCGTCTAGTTCGGGATTGCTGCTCTCTTCTCGAAGCGTCTCAAACTGGTCGACCGGCATGCGAAGCGTCTCCGGACCACTGTCTCGGTCCGCCAGGCTCGACCCGTCGCCATCGTTTCGGCCTCTGGCGCCGGCAACGGTAGCCCTCTTCTCGATGTCGTCGGGTTTCGGCAACTCCGAGGGCTTCTTGACCACCTTCGCAAACTGGCGGCGAAAGGAATCGAGCTTCTCCTCCGTCGGAGCCTCCCGGTCGTCCGCATCGTTCTTCGCGATCATCGACGGCCGAGGGGGCGACGCCGTCTCTTCCGAGCCCTCATCTCCCAGCTCCTCAAGCATCGCATCCAGCCGCGCATCCACGTCGTTGAATGACCGGTCTCCCGTTTCCGGTTCCAACTGCCCGGCTCGCCGCCGCGCCTCCCTGGCGCTCGCCGTGTCCCCCCGTTCCTCTGCGAGCATCGCCACCTGCAACAACACCTCTCGCTGCTGATCCACCGACGGAGTCACCTCCGCAAGCTCAGCCAGAGTCTCTTCGAGCAACTGCCCCACCGTCTGTTCACCGCGGCCAGCCTGCGCATCCCGTCCCTGATCATCAATAATCTGCTGCAACACTGCACAGGCCTGCTCCAGCGCCTGCCGATCACCGACCTGCAGCTCGGCGGCTTCCAGATATGCATCGGCGGCGCGTTCGAGTTCACCCACCGCCTCCGCCGCCTCCCCCAGCTCCATCCAGATCGCTCGCTGCACCGTTCGGTCCTGCGCGGTCTCAACGAGCCGTTCCAGAACCGTAAACAGCAGATTGTACTGCTCTTCTTCTATCAGCAGCCGCACCAACTTCTCACGCGCCGCCCCTCTGCCCGGTGCGTTGCGCAACAGTCGACGGTACTGCGCGATGGCCTCTCCCCTCATATCCAGCGCCGCGTACAGATCGGCCAACTTCTCGATCAACTCGAGCTGCCGGGGGCCCTCCAACTCGCGGATCTGGCCCTTGTACAACTGAATCAGCTCCTCCGGCCTGCCACCCTGGCGCAGATGTTCTTCCAGCCAGCTCAACGCTTCCTGTTCGCCGGGCTGCATCTGAAGCACACGCCGAAAATGACTCGCCGCCGCCGACGCCCGGTCTCGTTCCACATAAATCCGCCCCAGCGCCCGGTGGGCGCGAAGCAGTTGCTGTTGCGCGTCAAACTCCTCGTCGTCGTACACCCCGGCGTCATCACTGCCTGGGAACTGCTCGGGCTGTTGGCTCAGCTCTCCCTCCAGAAGCTGGGCGGCCTGCTGCCACAGATCCGTGGCATCTTCGTTGCGTCCAAGCTGTTCGCTCGCCTCCGCCGCAGCGCGAAACACCCGAAACTGCAACTTCGCCGGTGGGTCATCGAGTTCATCCAACGCCGCGATCGCCTGGCGGTACACCAGAAGTGCCTGTTGCTCGTCTTCCAACTCCTCCAGCCACAACGCCCCCACCTCGATGAACAACTTCGCCGCCAGCCTGGGGTGCCCCTCCGAGCGCGCCGCGCGCGCCGCCGACCCAAACGCCTTCAACGCCCGAAGCGGCTGGTCGCTCATCGCATAGCTTCGCCCCAGCGCATGCAACGCCTCCAGATGCGTCGGCTCCAGCCGAAGCACCTTCTCCAGATACATCCGCGCCTCCGCCAGGTCTCCCTGCCGGTCCATCAGTTGCATCGCCAGTTGCAGATAGGTCTCTTTGAGCCGGTCACGGTCGGTGTACACCCCGGTCAGCCGTTTGAGCATCTCTTCGAGCCCGGCGCGCTCTCCCGTCCGCTCGTACAACTCGCGAAGCCGGATCAGCGCCGGCCGATGCCTCGGGTCCCGTTTGAGCACCTCCCTGAGCCGCCGCGCCGCCTCCCGGGGTTCATCCTCCTCCAGCAGATCGGCCACCGTCAGCTCACAGAGCATCCAGTCTCGCGTCTCCTCCCGGCTGTGCAGCAGTTCGGCCAACTGTCGATAGGCGTCGATCGCCTCGTCGCGCCGCCGCCGCGCAAGCGCAATCGTCGGATTCGCAAGCGCCGCCTGCACACTCTCCGAATCCTCTCGCAGAAGCTCTCTTCGAATCGCCTCCGCCTCCGCGACATGCCCTGCCGACGCATCAGCCAGAAGACAGTCCAACTGACGCTCGATCAGCGCCGGGTTCATCCCGTAGGCATCTCGATAGTCCGACAGCAGTGACATCGCCTGGCGTACATCCCCCTCAAACAGCGCCCGATCGGCGTGCGAAAACAGCTCCTTCGCCTCGTACGCCGCCAGCGCCCTCGCCCCTTCCCGGCTGTTCGAAAGCTGTGGGCCACCACCGGCCCCCGCCGCCGACGCCGGATCTTCGTCCACCGCCCTCAGCGTGACCACTCCCGGTCGAATCTTCGCGCTCTGCAGAACCACTCCCGCCAGATTCGGCAACTTCCAGCCCACCTTCGGGAAGATGTGCAGCAGCAGCAATTTCAGCGGGCGGAAACTGATGATGTCCCCGGCCATTCCCACCGCAAACCCCGTCGCCTGTCCCGGGGCGCGAAACTGCGGGCTCTCCAACAGCCCCTTGACCAGCTCATTGACCACCAGCCGCGCCGGATACGGCAGCGGACCGAACGCCCGGTAATCGTACAACGACAGATGCACCTCATCGGCCCGCGCCGGCTCCGGCGGGATCAACGCCGCCCGAAAGCTCACCCAACTGTCCGTGCCCAGCGAACTGAGCCGAAAGCTGATATGCGCCGCATCGTCGATGAACCTGACCTGCAGATCGTCGTAACCATCCAACCCGCTGGCCGCCTCTGCCAGCAGATCGCCAAGGCCCACCTCCGAGACCGCCACCTCGATGTCGCGCACCAGACACCGGGTGTGGCGAAACCGGTCCAACCCCCCCCTGGCATCAAACGGAAACTGCAGATCCGGGATCTCCATCCGCAGCGATTCCAGGGCAATCCAGTCGCTGACCCGATGCTCTTTCGCCCACAGATATCCCCGCCCGAACATAAAATCGAGGTTCAACCCCAGCGGGTTGTCCGTCTGCGAGGAAGGTTGTGTCGACATCGATTGTCCCGACTTACTGATCGGCCAACTGCTCGATGGCGTCCCGCGCACGTTGTTCAAGCGCCTCGTCGCCGCGCTTCGCCGCCAGATCACCGACCTCCATCCAGGCCAGCCGACGCAGCCTCGGCGGGGTCTCATCGCTGCCCGCTACCTCTTCGAAGATCCGCAGCGCCGCACCCTGATGCCCCCGGGTGGCCTCACAACGGCCATGCGCCATGCGCGCCATCATATCAAACGGTGGCTCACACCGCCGCGTCGCGCGGCGAAACACCTTCGCCGCCTCCTCAACCTCACCCAACTGCAGATGATACATCCCCTCGAAGAACATCCGTCGATCCTCGTCGGTATCCTCCCAACCGTCCTGGATCTTCGCCGACAGCTCGTCGAGCAGTTCGGCTGTTGGTTTCTCGGTCATCGTCTCTCCTCGTGAAAGTCTTCTGATTTGCAAGGAGCCCCTCGCAAACCACCCACGCCACAAACCTGCACGGCTTCCCTCCCCAGATTCGCTGGGGAGGTGCCGAAGCAAAGCGAAGGCGGAGGGGCCCCTCGCAAACTCAAAACGGAATATCGTCGTCATCAAACGACTGATCGAACCCACTCTCACTACCACCTCCACCGCCTCCTCCTTTGCCGCCCCCACTTCCAACGTCGGCGTCGGTGTACGGCGGCGGCTCCTGGAAGCCTCCTCCCCCTCCGGCACTGCCGCTCAAGAACTGCACAGTCTGAGCAACAATTTCGGTGGTGTAGCGCTGGTTGCCGTCGCGGTCGCTCCACTCCCGGGTCTGCAGCCGCCCTTCCACGTAGACCTGACGGCCCTTCTCCAGATACTTCTCGCAGGTTTCGGCTTGCCGCCCGAACACCACGATCCGGTGCCACTCCGTCTGCTCCTGCTTCTCACCTTCCTTGTTGGTCCACCGCCGGTTGGTCGCAATTCGCATGTTCGCCACCGGCGTACCGCTCTGGGTGTAGCGCAGCTCCGGGTCCGCACCCAGATTTCCGATGATCATCGCCTTATTCAAAGCCATCGTCTTCTCCTCGTTGAAAGTCTATGCGGCACCAAGGCGCCGACTCACTTCATGCTTGTGTACCTTGTGGATTGTACAACGCACAAATACCGCCCACCTGCCTCCGGGTAAACCCCAACGACAAGCTTTTCATCACGTCAACGCACCAACTTCGCTTCCCCCTCGGTGCATTCCACACATCGCGCCCCCCACACTTCTATTATCGAAAGTTTCACCCCCGATCTTGCGTGAAGGAATGTTAAAAGCCGCGGAGCGGCTGGGTTTTGGGCGCTTGGCGCTTGGTGCTGGGCGCTTGGCGCTTGGCTCTGGGTGCTGGGCGCTTGGCGCTGGGCGCTGGGCTCTGGGCTCTGGGTGCTGGGCGCTGGGCTCTGGGCTCTGGGCTCTGGGTGCTGGGCGCTTGGCGCTTGGCGCTTGGCGCTTGGCGCTTGGCGCTTGGCGCTTGGCGCTGGGCGCTGGGCGCTGGGCGCTTGGCGCTTGGCGCTGGGCGCTTGGCGCTTGGCGCTGGGCGCTGGGCGCTGGGCGCTGGGCGCTTGGCGCTTGGCGCTTGGCGCTTGG
>SKMT01000236.1 GCA_007120915.1 Myxococcales bacterium
GGTTGTCCTATGGGCCAAAGGCGCCATCGCTGTTCCAGTCGGGCGCTGAACAGCGCGCCCGATGTGCTCGGGAGCCACGGTCGCGTATCCAGGTGGTGCCCAACCCTCAGCGCTGATAGCGACATCACAGCCTACCGTACCGGGTAAAGGCATCCCTGCGCGGAGGCGGTTTTGACCACCGGTGGTCACGCCACCTCACGACCTCACGCCCCCACACGTCGATGACGATTTCGACGATCCGGTGTTTTCGTGTACCTCTGCCCCCCGAACTCCCTGCGGCCACGGGCCTCCGGTCGGTCGGGGCTACGCTCCGGCGGACGAACCCCTCCCGGTCACCGAACCAATAACCAACAACCAATAACCAGTAACCCCATGCCAACTTACTTCGCGACCTGTCCCCGCAACATCGAACGGCTTCTGGCCGACGAACTCCAGCAACTCGGCGCAACCGACGTCGAGCGCACCGTCGCCGGCGTCTCGTTCGCCGGCACACGCGAGGTCGGCTACCGGGCGGTGCTGTGGTCCAGGCTCGCCAATGCAGTGCTCTTGCAGTTTAAGACCGTCCCCGCCGCATCTCCTGAGCAACTCTACGAGTCGATTCGCACCATCGACTGGCAAGAGCACATGGACGTCGACGACACTCTCAAGGTGACGTTCACCCAGGTCGACGCCGAGATTACTCACACCCGCTACGGCGCCCAGAAGGTCAAAGACGCTGTGGTCGACCAGTTTCGCGACAAAACGGGCCGGCGACCCTCCGTTGAGCTTCGAACCCCCGATCTGCATATCAACTGCCACGCCGAAGGCGAGGAAGCTACGGTCAGCATCGACCTGGCCGGCTCCAGCCTGCACCGGCGCCGCTACCGCCAGTCCGGCGGCGACGCCCCGATCAAAGAGAACGTCGCCTGCGCCATGCTACTTCGCGCCGGCTGGCCCGACATCGCCTCCGAAGGCCGCCCCCTGCTCGACCCGATGTGCGGGTCGGGCACCCTGGTCATCGAAGCGGCGATGATGGCCGCCGACCAGGCCCCCGGACTTTTGCGCGACTACTTCGGGGCCACCGGCTGGAAACAACACGACGAAGAGTTGTGGCTCGACCTGATGGCCGAGGCCCGTGAACGTGCCCGCGAAGGCCGAAGCCGACTGCCGGTGATTCGCGGCTCCGACATCGACTCCAACGCCATCGGCACCGCGCGCGCCAACGCCAAAGCCGCCGGGCTCGACGAATTCGTCGCCTTCGAACAGAAGCCACTGAGCAAAGTGCGCCCACCCGCCGGCCCCAACTGGCCCGGCCTGCTCGTCGCCAACGCCCCCTACGGCGAACGACTCGGCGAAAACCCCGAAGCCACTGCCGTACACCGTACACTCGGCGAAGTGCTCAAAGACCGCTTCGGCGGCTGGAACGCCTCCATCCTCACCGGCTCCGAAGAACTGGGCCGCCAGATCGGCATGAGCGCCGACAAGACCTACACCCTCTACAACGGCAGCCTCGAATGCCTGCTTCTAAACGTCCGGGTCTTCCGCCGTTAACCCACCGTAACCCCCAGCGAATACCGCCCCGCCGCCGCTTCGGTACTGATCTCACCGACGGGACTGATCCGAACCATCAGCTTACCGGTGCCCGCCCGCGCCGCCTCACCGCGCAACACCAGCGTTGACTCCACCGGTATCGGCGTGGAATCGAAGGCTTCTCGGGCCGCTTCAATCTCCACGTCTTCGACCAACGCCCCGCGCGCCGTCGGCTCGCCCGTCGCCGTGCCAACCTGCACCTGCTCGAACCGCAAGAACCGACGCGCCGCCGCGCCCCCTTCGAACCCCAGCGTCACTTCTTCGCACCGCCCTCCCCGGTTGAGCAACTGAAGCTGAAGCTCAAACGGTTCGCCCACCTCCAACTCCAGCGATCCGGGGTCGGGCCCCTTCAACTCCAGCCTCGGCTCTCCCTGTATCGGCGGTGCCTGCAACACTGGCGACGACACCTCCTCGTCGTCGGACTGCTGCTGTTTCGTTGGTTCTTCCCGAGGCTCGTCGACCCCGGCATGTATCTGCTCGACAAGCCCCTGGGGCGCAAGTTCGTCGATCGAACCTCCACGACCGGCGACAACCAGTCGAGCCGCCCGTCCCAGCCGGTCCTCCCGCAACCCCGTCGGCTCCAGTTGCGGCAACGACAACTCTGCGGTCTTCTCATGGCCAAAAAAGGCCACCGCGTTCTCACCGAACGCCTGAACGTGCCCGCCTTCAAACAGCTTCTCGTCGTCTAACTGGTCAACTCCGCCGATCACATCTGCCTGCTCGTTTACATGTACCAGCGCCGTCTCTCCTCCGGCTGCGACCACCACGGCAACAAACCCCTGCGGTGTGGCCGACGCCTGCATCTGCGAGTCGTCCGTCGCCGGCAGTCGACAGGCAAAATCAAACCCACCTGATGTCGGGTCGCGCTTCACTGCCACCAACCCCGAGTCTGCGTCTGCCACCGCCAGCCCGAAGGGCGACAGGTTCAACCGCAGCGCGCCGACGCGACTGCTCCAGGCGGCCTGTTTGTTGAAGGGCGCCGCGCCGTCATCCCACAGCAGCGACGGCCATTCGACTTGCTCCGCTCCGCCGGGGCGCGAAAATGCACCGGTCCAGGAAAACGTATCCTCCTCCCACTTGCCCTCTGCCAAAACGACCTGCCGGTCATCCTTGATCGCCGCGACGAATCCACCATCGTCTCGCACCACCAGATCGACGACAGGGGCATCGAAGTCGACGATGGCGCCACCCTCCAGGTCCACCATCCGCCCGTTGCCCGGCTCGTCAACCAGCCACACCCGTCGATGTTGCGCATCTACGGTTAACACATTCCGCCAGTTCGACCGCTTCACCCAGGTCACTCGCTTCGGGCCCAGAATTGTGCGCGACTCCCCATCCTCGTGCACACGCAATCCGTATTTATTCAGCGTTACCGCCAGTGTTCCATCCGTCCAGATGTCCATCCGTGCCTCTGTATCGTTGCGCAAACGTCATGACTGCACTCCGGGAGAGCACCTCCCGAAATCCCACTTTTGCCACACAGCCTTTACCACGGAACAAAGTGATCGCACCAACGACTACCGACGGAAACCGATCACACCCGGTTGTGCGGGATGGCTGTGATACTGCTGCAGATTGGTGTTATCATTGTTGTGCTGCAGCATCAGCCGCGGGTCTGTCGCGACTGTGACTACCGTGGTCAGCGAACTACCCTTGGACGACCGCTGAACGGATGATCTGTTTTCCGCAGTTGAACCGGCGAGCAAACGATGAACCAGCCAATCACAACAACCACTTTTCTGCTCGCCGCCCTGCTTCTGCTCATAGCCGCCCCGGCCTGCTCCAACTCCGAAGCCGGCGAGCCCGCACAGCACCAACACCACGCCGTCGCCGCCGATGAAGCCGTCGA
>SKMT01000656.1 GCA_007120915.1 Myxococcales bacterium
CGACCACGAGAGCGACCACGACCACGAGAGCGACCACGACCTCGACCTCGAGATCGAGTTTTTACACCGGGGGCTGCAGCGGGTAGTGTGGGCGTTCGAGTCGTATTGAGTTGGTCAGCGAAGTTACACACGCGGAGGAGCCGGGCATGTCGGAAGTGGTCGTTGGCATTGACCTTGGAACATCGAATTCGGTGGTGTCAGTGGTTCTGGAGGGGGAGGCGATTGTGATCCCCGACGCCCACGGGCGCAGGATCCATCCGTCGATCGTGCATTTTCGTGAAGATGGGCAGACCATCGTGGGCAATGACGCCCGGCAGTTTCTGGTGGAAGCGCCCCAGCGCACCGTCTACTCGGCAAAGCGCTTGATCGGGCGGCCCTTTGAGAGCCCGGAGGTCAAGATGCTGATGGGGGCGTTTCCGTTTCCCATCATCCCCGCCGATGACGGGACCCCGCGGATTCATATCGACGATCAGTACCACCCTCCGGAGGGGATCGGCGCCAGAGTGCTGCACTACCTGAAAGGGCTTGCGGAGAATTATCTGGGCCAGTCGATCGACAAGGCGGTGATCACAGTGCCGGCGAACTTCGACGAGGGGCAGCGGCGGGCGACCCAGCGCGCCGGGGAGATGGCGGGGCTGGAGGTGATGCGGCTGGTCAACGAGCCGACGGCCGCGGCGCTGGCGTACGGCTACGGCGGTCAGAAGCGCGAGCGGGTGACCATCTATGACTTCGGTGGTGGAACCTTTGACGTGACGCTTCTGGAGCTTCGCGACAATGTCTTCGAGGTGCTGTCGACGGCGGGCAATAGCTATCTGGGCGGTGATGATTTCGACAACCGGCTGGTCAGCCTGATGACCGATGCGTTCGAGCGGGCCCATCAGGTCGATCTGGCCGGAGACCAGTCGGTGCGCAACCGGTTTCGAGTCCTCGCCGAAGAGATTAAATGCCAGTTGACCGAGCAGCCGCAGGTCAGCCGCCAGATCAGAGAGTACATCCCGGGGACGATGCAGGAGGTGGCGATCAACTTTACGCTGACCCGCGATCAGTTCAACCAGCAGTGCATGGACATCGTCGACAAGAGCCTGGAGACCTGCCAGGAGGCGCTTCAGACTGCCAACCTGCAACGGGCGGAGCTGAACCACCTGGTGTTGGTGGGAGGCTCGACGCGGATTCCACTGGTGCAGCAGCGCACCCGAGAGTTTTTCAACCGCGAGCCCGTGCTGGGGATCAATCCCGACGAGGTGGTGGCGATTGGGGCGGCGGTGTTCGGCAGTTCGCTCGCCCAGCAGACCAGCGCCCCGGACCCGGCGGCGCAGGGGCTGGATGCGGTGGATGATGCCTGGATGCAGGATCTGGACGATGAGGATGTGCAGCAGGACCAGGGCCAGGCCCCCGGCCAGGAGGGGCCGCTTCTGATCGACGTGACCCCCCACGCGCTGGGCATTGCCACCGTGGGTGGGGTGATGGACATCATCATCGAGCGCAACGGGCAGATTCCCCTGGAGCGCACCCGTTATTTCTCCCCGTCCAGGGACAACCAGACCCGGGTGGTGCTGCCGGTGTACTCGGGCAACAGCCGGCGCATCGAGGAAAACCAGCAGTTGGGAACCCTGGAGTTGACCGAGATTCCGCCGGGCCCGCGCGAAGAGGTGCAGATCGAGGTGACCTTTGAAGTGGACACCAACGGCATGCTAAGCGTTCGCGCCACTGACATGCGGACCGGGCTGAATCAGTACGCCCGTCTGTCGATTCAGGGCGACAGCGCCGGTGTCGACGAGGAATACGACGCCACCGATCTGTTGATGACATAACGTCGAACGGAACCACTGCGACGGATCACCATCATGGACATTGGGAAGCGAAGACTGTCGATTGTCGCGGCGATACTCGCCGTCGTGATCGCTGCGGGTTGTGAGAGCGACGAGTTCGCCGAAGCCGAAGCGGTCACCGCCGGGGAGGCGGGCCAGGCCCAGCAGCACGACGACCATCAGCAATACCACGACCCCGATGAGGCGCCCGCGCAGGGTCAGGCGTATGATTCGCCGGGGCCTGTCGACCGGGGCGCGGAGCGTCCGCCGGACCACCCGACGATGCAGGATGGTCAGCAGCCTCAGATGGGTGGTGGCCAGCAGGGCGGGCAGATGGGTGCGGCCGCCCCGGATGCGGACCGTCCGTCGCCGGAGGAGTACGGCGAGTCGGGACCGGTGCGCTGGGAAGCGCCGTCGGACTGGGAGCCGAAACCGCCGTCGAACGATATGCGGTTTGCCGAATACGAAGTCGGTGCCGAAGCCGGGCAGCCGGCGGAGTTGACCGTGTTTTCCTTCCCCGCCGACCGGATGGATCTGGACGAGACGATCGACCGGTGGGCCGGCGAGTTCGGTGACGGTCCCGACGCCGAGCGCGACGAACTCGACGCCGACGGTACTGCGGTTCATACCGTTGCGGCAGAAGGAACATATGCGCCGAGTATACCGATGGGCGATGAAACCGGCCCGAGGGAGGATCAGAAGCTGCTGGGCGCGATTGTGGAGGTCGCCGGGGAGTTGATGATGTTCCGGCTCGTCGGCGACCGCGATGTCGTCGCCGGGCAGACCGACCAGTTCGACGCCTTCGTACAGTCCTTTGAGACGTCGAATTGATGGTCGAATCGCGCCAGATCGAGCCGGTTCGACTGTTCGACGCCCGTTGCCGGTTGCACACCGTCGCCGGCGAGAAGACATCAACGTTGGTGGGAGTAGACGCGGAGGCCGGCGCGCCGACAGCGGTAGTGCTGTCGGATGGCCCCTCCAACCCCGATCATCTCGTGCAGCAGTTGGCTGAGCGCCCGGGCATCGCGGCGACGGCGGGGGTGACTCCAGCGCAGGCAGCGGCGCTGAGCGATAAATCGCTTCACGAACAATTGGCACGCCTGGAGAAGCGGCTTGCCGACGGCGGCTGGTGCGGCGTCGGGCCGACGGGGCTGGACTTCGAAGTGGCGCAGTCGACAAGCGCAAGGAGGCGTCAGAAGCGGGCGCTGGATGTGCAAATTGCGTTTTCCGACCAGTTCGGGCTGCCCGTCACCCTGGTGGGACGGGGGGCGTACAACTCACTGTTGAAGATGATGCGGCAGGTGGGACGGCTTCCAGAAGGGGGCGTGGTTCACGACTTCGACGGGTCGCCGCGCCAGATCGGGCCGTTGTTGATGGTGGGGGTCGATATTTCGTTTGGCCCGGCGCTGTTCGGTGCTGATGGCAGACGCGTGGGAGAGGCGGTCGTTCAGATGCCGGAAGACCGGATACTGGTGGAGACGAACTTCGCGGGCCAGGGCGCAGATCCGGGCGACTATGAGGGGCCGGGCGGGATGGTCGAAAAAATTGCGGTCTTGCGCGGCGAGCCGGTCGACCAGATCGCAGCGACAACGGTGGAAAATGGGCGGCGGCGGTTTGGGGTTTGAGCCGCGGGGTCAGCGAAGCTGCCAGGTGTCTGCAGAGCCGTCGCGGGAGGTGTCGGTGCCGATGCGCATCAGCACGCCGTCTTCGTAGTACTCCCAGCGGTCGGTGTTGCCGTCGCGGTTGGTGTCGTGTTCGACGCGCACCAACTGGTCTTCGTAGTAGATGCGGCGCTCGCGCACTCTTTCTTCGTCGTCCAGAATCTTTTTGCGGGTCAGTTCCCCGCCGGTGAACTCGAGGATGGTGTCGATGGTGCCGTCGAGGTTCTGGTCGTTTTCTTCGAGCTCGACGTTGCCGTATTCGTCATAGTTGCGTCGCACGTTGATGGTGCCGTCGCCGGTGGCGTCGATCTCCATTTTGACGAGCCGCCGGCGGGTGCGATCTTCATCGCCGGGGTCTTGGTACTCCTCAAAGTAGCGAATGATGTCGGGATTTCCGTCACCGATGGTGTCGGTGCGCTCGGCGATCAGCCCGTCATCGGTCTCTTCGGTGGTCGTATGGGGGTGCCCCTCCACAGGGTCGGGGACCTCGCGGTCGTCTGTGGAGCTGCAGGCGCTGAGCGCACAGATCAGAACCAGAGCGGTTGTAGCCGAGAGAAGAGTGGTAAGTTTCGACGTCATCACAACGACCCGTAAGTTGAGAACGATCGCCGGGGGCGATGGGCACGACCGTTGGTGAGAATGCCCCTTTCTGCAGGCGGTGTCAAAGTCGCGTCGCCAAAGCGGGGCAAGGGGGCGCAACCTTGTCGCCTCCTCTGGCGTGGGGTATGCCTTTGCGCGCCGCTGCAGGGAAGAACGGCCCCGCCCGGGCTGTTCTGAAGGCAGATCGTCGAATCCGCCCCCTGGCGGCGGTCGAGCTGGAGACTGATTTATCAAAACTGGTTCCCACACTTCCATGAGCAAACACTCGGTTGACCAAAACAGGCTGCGCAACTTCTCGATTATCGCCCATGTCGACCACGGAAAGTCGACACTGGCGGACCGGATCCTGGAGACCACCGAAGCGGTGGCGGACCGGGACCAGAAGGAGCAGTTCCTCGACAATATGGACCTGGAGCGCGAGCGCGGGATCACCATCAAAGCCCAGACGGTGCGGCTGAACTACGAGTCGGAAGATGGCGACCAGTACGTGCTGAATCTCATCGACACCCCGGGCCACGTCGATTTCAACTACGAGGTGTCGCGAAGCCTTGCCTGTTGTGAAGGGGCGATTCTGGTAGTCGACGCCTCGCAGGGGGTGGAGGCGCAGACGGTGGCCAACGTGTATCTGGCGATCGACAACGACCTGGAGCTGCTGCCGGTGCTCAACAAGATGGATCTACCCTCGGCAAACGCGGACCGGGTGCGCGAGGAGATCGAAGAGGTGATCGGGCTGGACGCCTCCGACGCCATTTTGGCCAGCGCCAAGGCCGGAGAGGGCATCGAGGACATCCTGGAAGCGATCGTGCATCTGGTGCCCCCGCCCGAAGGTGATCCGGACAATCCGTTGAAGGCGCTGGTCTTCGACAGTTGGTTCGACCCCTACCGGGGTGTGATCAACATGATTCGGGTCGTCGAGGGGCAGCTTCGCCCGGGGATGAAGGTCAAGTGGATGGCCTCCGGTGCGGTCAGTGAAGTCGAGGAGCTGGGGGTGTATGCGCCGCATCCCCAGGAGGTGGACCAGTTGGGGCCGGGAGAAGTCGGATTTATCACCTCCATGATCAAGGACATCGAAAAAGCGAAGGTCGGTGACACCATCACCGGGGCCGAAGAGCCGGCCGATGAGCCGCTGCCGGGGTTCAAAGATGTCAACCCGATGGTGTTCTGCGGGTTTTATCCCACGAATAACGACGACTACGAGGCGCTGCGCGATGCGCTGGACAAGCTGGAGCTGAACGACGCGTCGATTTCCTATGAACCGGAGACCAGCGAGGCGCTGGGGTTCGGGTTCCGCTGCGGCTTTCTGGGGCTGTTGCACATGGAGATCATCCAGGAGCGGCTGGAGCGAGAGTTCGACCTGGAGCTGATCACCACAGCCCCGTCGGTGATCTATCAGGTCGACACCGAGGATGGAGAGACGCTGGAGGTGGAAAACCCCAGCAAATTCCCGGAGAAGCACCACATCCAGGAGGTGCGCGAACCGTATCTGGAGGCGACGATTCACGTTCCTCCGGAGCATGTGGGCCCGATCATCAAGCTGTGCGAAGAGCGGCGTGGCACCCAGAAGGATCTGCGTTACTCCGGGTCCAACCGGGTGATTCTGAAATACGAATTGCCTATGGCGGAGGTGATGTTCGACTTTTATGATCGGCTCAAGTCGGCGTCGCGCGGCTACGCCAGCTTTGAGTACGACTTTATCGGCTATCGCCCCGGAGATCTGGTGAAGCTGGATATTCTGGTCAACAAGGAGCCGCTGGATGCACTGAGTCTGATCGTGCACGAAGACTCGGCCTACGAGCGAGGCCGGGCGCTGGCGAAGAAGCTCAAGGATGTGATCCCGCGTCAGATGTTCGCGGTGCCGGTGCAGGCGGCCATCGGCAGCAGGGTGATCGCTCGGGAGACGATTCGGGCGTTGCGCAAGGATGTCACCGCCAAGTGCTACGGCGGTGATGTGAGTCGAAAGCGCAAGCTGTTGGAGCGCCAGAAGGAAGGAAAGAAGCGCATGAAGCAGGTCGGCAGTGTCGACATTCCGCAGGAGGCATTTCTTGCGGTGCTGCGGGTCGATGAGGACTGAACGGAGAGAGACGTGCCGTGAGTGAGAGCCCACAACAAGAGGGGGAGCGCCTCGAGGAGGCGCGCAAGCTGCGTGACACCACCCAGCGGAGGCTGGATCGGGCGCGCAAGCTGGGCGACGAGGCGCGCTTTCAGATCCAGGAGAAGCTCAATTCACTGCGCCAGGCTCTCGAAGACAACGACGAAGAGAAGGTCGAAGAGCTGTCGGAGTCGGTGCGTCAGCTCGCCGATGAACACCTGGAGGGTGTGACCGCCAAGCCGGTGTGGCGCGAGTATGCGGAGACGATTGCCCTGGCGGTGTTGTGCGCGCTGATATTGCGGGCTTTTTTCTTCGAGGCATTCAAGATCCCCAGCGGCAGTATGGAGCCGACGCTTCTGAATGGCGATCATCTGTTCGTCAACAAGCTGCGCTACGGGGTGCGGGTGCCCTTTACCTCGCACTTTGTGCTCGAATTTGCCGAACCGGAAAACGGAGAGGTGGTGGTGTTTCGGTTCCCCGCCGACGAGGCGCGAGAACACGTAGACCGGGAGCGAAAAGAGGCGCTTTCAAGCGGCGAACAACGCGCCGACTGCATCCTGAACTTCGACGAGAAAGATTTCATCAAGCGCATCATCGGGCTGCCCGGTGATGTCATCGAGGGCAAAGGCAGTGAGCTGTATGTCAACGGCGAGCCGTTGGAGCGCACGCCCATCCGCCGGGCTCCGGACCCGCAGCGCACCGGACAGACCGCCTACTTCTACCAGGAGACGATCGGCGATCGGTCCTATCGAATCCGCGAAGACCACCCTCCGGGCTACGACGAGGGTCGCGACTTCGGGCCCGTGGAGGTGGAGGATGGTCACTTCTTTGCGATCGGGGACAACCGGGATAATTCTGCGGACAGCCGCTGCTGGGGCCAGGTGCCGAAAAACTACATCAAGGGCCGTGCGATGTTTATCTGGTTGTCCATCGAGGATGGGCGCACCGGCGAGCCCGGGCTGCGCTGGGACCGGTTCGGAATGAGAGTAGAGTAATCTGAGGATATGTGGGGGCTTTGGACTCCAACAAAGGAGAGATGGATGCATCTGATTGGATTGCGTGAGATGAGTCGCCAGCGGATGGTGGATCTGCTCGACAGCGCCGAGGAGTACCTCGATGGGTCGGGAGAAGTGGTGACACCGCCGAGTCATGCCGGGAAGCTGGAGGGCACGACACTGGGAATGCTGTTTCTGGAGCCGAGCACCCGCACGCGGGTCAGCTTCGAGATGGCGGCGCAGCGGCTGGGAGCGGAAGCAGTGTTGGTCACCGCGGGGGGAACGACGGTGGAGATAGGGGAGTCCGCCGCCGATATCTGCCGCACCCTGGCAGCGATGGGGATGGACGGATTTATCGTGCGCCATCATGACCGCCAGCTTCCCCACGTGTTGGTAGACCGGCTGGAGGTGCCAATCATTAACGCCGGAAACGGCAGCGGGGAGCACCCCACCCAGGGGCTGGTCGATGCGCTGACACTGCGGCGGCATTTCGGGCTCGACGAGGATCTGTCGGGATTGAAGGTCGCGATCATGGGAGACGTGGTGCACAGTCGGGTGGCGCGAAGCGATGCCCATGCGCTGAATCTGCTGGGCGCGGAGGTGCTTCTGGCGGGCCCACCGAAGCTGCTGCCCTCCGATGACCGTCGGCGCAATTGGCCGGGCCGGGAGACGACTTCGCGCAAGGAAGCGCTGCAGTGGGCCGACGCAGTGGTAGTGCTTCGAATCCACGACGAACGGATCCACGGCAGCATCGTCGACCCGCACGAATACGCGATGGACTGGGGCATCGATACCTCCATCGTAGAGCGATACATGAAACCGGAGGCGGTGATCATGCACCCGGGACCGGTGATCCGAGGGGTGGAGTTGTCCGATCCGGTTGTCGACGGAGATCGATGCCTGGTGCTGAAACAGGCGACCAACAGCGTGGCGGTACGCCAGGCGATTCTGGCGGCGTATTTTGGAGGGTGAAGGTTCGAGGTATAACCGGTGTAACCAACAGGGGAGATGGAGATAGGGGAGATTGGGAGATGGCCGGGTTGCGCGGGTGATGAAATTACCGGTTTGCGTTATGATACAACCATCCGATTCTTCGGCGGGTGAGCTTATTGTGAGGAGCAGTATATGAATCTGCGCTTCTGGGCGGCCACGGACACCGGGCGGGTCCGAGACCACAACGAGGACAACTTTCTGGTGGATGAAAACCTCCAGTTGTTTGTCATCTGCGATGGAATGGGCGGGCATGCAGCCGGTGAGGTCGCCAGCGCGGTATGTGTGCGCACTGTACGGGATGTTATCGCGGCGGAATCGGGGTTGTTGGCGAAGGTTCGCGAAAACCCAAACGACAAGGTGGCGGTGGAGAACCTGAAGGCGGTGTTGCGCCGGGCGGTCAAGACCGGCAACGCGCGCATCTACGAGATGGCCCAGGAAGATCCGAGCCGCCGGGGCATGGGCACAACCTGTACGGCGATGGTGCTCGGCGGATCACGTGGCTTTGTGGGCCATGTGGGCGACTCACGGTTGTACCGGCTTGCCAATGGCGAGATCGAACAGATCACCGACGACCATTCGCTGCTCAATGAGATGATTCGCCAGGGCAAGCTGTCGCCGGATACCACGGAGGAAGAGTTTCAGCACCAGAACGCGGTCACCCGGGCCGTAGGAGTGCGGGAGTCCGTGGATGTGGACGCATTCGCCTTCGATATCAACGCCGGGGACCGATTGCTGATGTGCAGCGACGGGTTGAGCGAATATCTGGGCGACGACGCAGCGACGGTCGACATGTTCGGTGAGGGGGAGCCGAAAGAGGTGACCACACGGTGCATCGAGTTCGCCAATGAGTCGGGAGGAAAAGACAACATTACAGTGGTGGTGGTCGACTGTCAGCGCCAGTCGCCACAAGAGGGCCTCGGAGAGTCGTCAGCGGTACAATTCGGTGATCCCGAGCGCGTCGCGCAGATTCTGGGTGAGACCCCCTACTTTTACTATCTGACGCCCCCGGAGATGCAGAAGGTGTTGCAGATGGCGGTTCCGCAGCACTGCGAGGAGGGGGAGGTGATTATCGCCGATGACGAGGACAACGACCGGCTGTTTCTGATTCTGGACGGTTCGGTGTCGTTGTCACTTTCCGGCGAGCAGGTGTCGGTGCTGACGGTGGGCGATTACTTCGGAGAGATGGCACTGATCGATGCGCAGGACGACCATGAGACGAGTCTGCAGGCGCAGGCATTGGAAGATGCGTCGTTTCTGACTATCGGTCGCGACCCCTTCGTCAATCTGTTTCAGCAAGACCAGGACCTGGCGTTGAAGCTGCTGTGGAACTTCGCACAGGTGTTTGCCTCTCGGCTCCAGCAGGTTCCACCGGAGTATCGCTACGTCGGTGAGCATACCCGGGCGGAGCCGGATGCGATTGCAGATGTTACGGGAGCCGTACAACTCGACGACGTGCAACCGGCGGACACTGAGCTGCAACCGAAAGCGACTGTCGGAGAAGACCGGTCGGACCCCGATGATGCTGAACCACAGCAAGAAGAGGAGACGGGCAGTCAGCCGGCGGCAGCCGAAGCCCTCCCGGAGGATGATCCAGCCCCGGAAGAGACGCCAGCGCCGGAAGAATTGCGCGAGACGATCGGGCTGGAAGAGTTCGATCGGTCGGGGCCGGAACCGGAACCCGAAGATGCTGAGTCACCGAAGTTGGGGCGGGGCACGGCGGCAGCTCAGGAGACAGGCACCGCCCTTGAGGACGATGCGGAGCCGGCGGTTCAGATCAACTACGACAGCGATGCCGGCGAGAAGCAGGCGGAACAGCCGGCCGAGGAACCAGCGCAGGACGCAGGCGACGCCGCGCTGAGATCGACGATGCGGTTGGACTGGGGAGATCCTGAAGAGATAGAAGAGACAACAGATGAGCTCGACGACCCGGGGGCCTCCCCTGATGCGGAGACGATGAAGTTGGAGGCTGTGGAACCGAAAGAGCTGAACGCATTGAGGAAGAACTCGGGCAAGCAGCTTCGCGACAAGTTGCGCCAAAAGCTGGGCTCACAAAACAAGCCCGCCCCCGCCGCAGGTGTGCTCCAGACCAGGAAGGAAGCAATCGACGACAAGCCCTCCTCCGAAGAAGATGCTGTGGGACAGGCAGCGAAACAACCGTCGCAAGAACAGTCGGAAAACGAAGTGGAATCCGACCAGGAGGAGCAGCCAAAAGTGTTGGTCTCGCCGGACCTGTTGGTTGACCCGGACGATGAGTGATCATCGCAGCCGCTAACAGGTTGCCCGTTGCCAGTTTCGCCGGGCCATTGTAGGATCGGCGTGACATCATTTCGCCGCCATAATTCCCTGTAATGTCTGTGTGCCGCCGATGGATACACGGTTAATCCTTCAAATTGTTCTCGGAGTAATCGCTGCCATGATCGTGGTGCTGGGGGGGCTGATGATCGTCGCCCTGACCGGTGATGCGGAGACGGTGGTCGTCGAAGATATCGCAGATGACCAGGAGGACGAAGAGCCGGAAAACCCCTGGGCTGAGCAGGGAGATGCAGCGATTTCGCTGGTGCAGAATCTTCAGTTAAGAAGCGACCCGGAAGTCAACGGGGATGAGGACAACTGGACGGTGGGCAAGTTGGTGGGCGAAGAGGATTACTTCAGCGAGATCCTCGACATCGGCGGCGCTGAGGCTGTGGGATGGGAATCGGAATGGTGGGGAGAGACGAAGTTCGGCCCGTCGTACTTTCGGGTGCGTTTCGGGCTGGCCGATGAAAACGTGACGGTGGGGCCGACCTGGGTCGTCGATCTTCAAAGCCAGGATGTGGTGCCCAAGAATGTGTTCGGGCGGATGCTCACTGATCCGGAGGATGTCGGGGATACGGATTACGCCGACCAGGCCGAGCAGGTGGTCTCAGCAATTGTAAACCACCGGTTTCCCGCCGATATCAACCTCGGGGGGGCGCTGTTGTCATATTTCGGAGGGCTGGACGAGGCGGGCGAAAAGGATCGGGTGCTGGGGTGGACGGTCAACCACAGCCACGACGATCTGTTCGAGGCGTACTTCCAGTGGACCGACGACGACGAGTATGTGCACGCCCAGTTTGAATTCGACATGGAAGATCATGCGCTGCGCCCGGCGAATCTGCAGGCCAACGAGATCATGCGAGTTGGTGACGACACAGATCCGACGGACCGGGTCGACATTATGCCCGGGATGTATGATCCGGATGAGCCGCTTCCGGAGCGCAGATGGCAGGGCCCGGCGCGCCAACGGTTTGAAGACCCGGCCCATCGCGACGGGCTCAAAGCGATGGCGATGATTCTGGACAACGCGGAATTGATCGAGACGCTGGAGTGGACGCTGACCTACCACTTCGATTCGCTCGACGAGTTCGAAGAATGTCAGGAGATCCAGGAAGGGGAAGATCATCCGCGGTGTCGTTGGGTCCCACGAGAACAGGACGACGGGGTGTATCGCGTGCACTACTTCTACGATCTGGGCGACGGGCAGGAGGAGATCGCCTGGGATGTGCACGTGGAAGAGGAGCGGGTGGAGCCGGTAGATACGACCAGTGAGTTGGCCTACCGGGCTGTGCACCCGCGCGGGAGCTGAAGTTTCGACAATTGCAGGGGGGCGTGGGTCGTGGGTCGTGAGTCTTGGGTCGTGAGTCTTGCGTCTTGGGTCGTGGGGTCTTGGATCGTGAGTCGTGCGTCTTGGGTCGTGGGGTCTTGGGTCGTGGGGTCTTGGGTCGTGAGGTCGTGGGTGTGAGACTCGACGCGGGGGCGGTTTGCAAGTAAGGCAATATCATTCAGTACGTGTGATGGTGTGGTGGCTCGGATGAACACAGATGATTTAACGGGAGATGCTATCGATGAGAATGACGGAGATTGTGGAAATTGCAGGCCGTGAGATTCTGGACAGCCGGGGCAACCCGACGGTGGAGTGCGACGTGATGCTCGCCGGGGGGGCGGTGGGGCGGGCGGCTGTGCCAAGCGGTGCATCCACCGGGGAGCATGAGGCGATTGAGCTTCGCGACGGCGATGAGAGCCGCTATCGGGGCAAGGGGGTTTTGACGGCGGTGGCCAATCTGCATGAGAAGGTGGGGCCGGCGCTGATGGGCCGCGATGCGGTCAACCAGGCTGGAATTGACGCCGAACTGCTGGAGCTGGACGGCACGCCGAACAAGGCGCGGCTGGGGGCGAATACGCTTCTGGCGGCGTCGATGGCCACGGCGAAGGCCGCCGCCGCAGCGCTGGGGTTGCCG